>NZ_JBEYVJ010000236.1:0-11680 GCF_040643935.1 Kitasatospora sp. NPDC047058
GCCGGGGGCGCCGCCCCCGCCCCCCCGCCCCCCCCCCCCCCGCCGATTTCGCGAGAGCGTGCCGGTGAGGTTAGACTCGTGAAACTGCTCGGCGAGGGATGCCGTGTGCCTGTACGACGGGTGCCCGCTCCGTGATCGACGCGCTGCCGGTGCCGGACCTCCGACCACCGGCAGAGGTCGTGCCGCCGAGTGACCCCCGAACGTACTGAGGGTGTGGTCCCGGCGGTTTTTCGCGTCCCTGCACCCCCGCGCCAGTTTTCACGAGGAGTGCAGTCGTGTCCGAGATCCGCCTTGCCGCTGAGACCCGTTCCGAGTTCGGCAAGGGTGCCGCCCGTCGCGCCCGCCGTGCCGGCTTCGTCCCCGGTGTCGTCTACGGCCACGGCCACGCCCCGGTTCACCTGAACCTGCCCGGCCACGACCTGATGATGGCCCTGAAGACCCCGAACGCCCTGCTGGTCGTGCCGATCGACGGCAAGGACGAGTACGTGCTGCCGAAGGCCGTCCAGCGCGAGGCCATCAAGCGCACCATCGAGCACGTCGACCTGCTGCTCGTGAAGCGTGGCGAGAAGGTCACCGTCGAGGTTCCGGTCCACGCCGAGGGCGAGCTGGCCCCGGGCGGCAACCTGCTGGAGCACGTCCTGCAGGCCCTGCCGATCGAGGCCGAGGCCACCCACCTGCCCGAGGCCGTCACCGTTTCGGTCGAGGGCCTGGAGGCCGGTGCCTCGATCCACGCCAAGGACATCACCCTGCCGGCCGGCGTCGCCCTGGCCGTCGAGGCCGACGCCGTCGTGCTGCAGGTCATCGCCGCCCAGGCCGCCCCGGCCGAGGAGGAGGCCGTCGAGGCCGAGGCCGGCGCCGAGGCCTGAGCCTTTCGCACAGCCTGACCGCTGCCCCGGTCGCTCCCGTGCTGGAGCGGCCGGGGCAGCGGCATGTCCGGGAAGATGACGTTGAGCGCGAACACGAGGAGCGAGGGTATGGCCGCAGAGGACGCGTACGAGGGCCCGTGGCTGGTGGTGGGGCTGGGCAACCCGGGCGAGCAGTACGCCCGGAACCGGCACAACATCGGGTTCATGGTGGTGGACCTGCTGGCGCAGCGGATGGGCGCGAAGTTCAAGGCGCACAAGAGCCGGGCCCAGGTCGCCGAGGGGCGGCTGGCGGGCAGGCGGGTGGTGCTGGCCAAGCCGATGTCGTTCATGAACCTCTCCGGCGGCCCGGTGACCGCGCTGCGGGACTTCTACAAGGTGCCGGCCTCGGCGCTGGTCGCGGTCCACGACGAGCTGGACATCGACTACGCGGCGCTGCGGCTGAAGCTGGGCGGCGGGGACAACGGCCACAACGGGCTGAAGTCGATCACCAAGTCGCTCGGGCCGGACTACCACCGGGTGCGCTGCGGGATCGGCCGTCCGCCGGGCCGGATGGAGGTCGCGGACTTCGTCCTGAAGGACTTCTCCGGCACCGAGCGCAAGGAGCTGGAGTGGTTCGTGGACCGCTCGGCGGACGCGGTGGAGGCGCTGCTGTCCGAGGGGCTGGAGCGGGCGCAGGGGACGTACAACTCCTGAGTGGGTGACCCTGCGTCAGGTTTCCGGGTGGGGTACGCAACAGTCGTACAACGCTTGGCCGTCCAAACCTGATCGGGCGTGAGAATCGTGTGCGGGATCCGATAGCGTCGGGCCAGTACGCCAACGGGTCCTGGGGAGTTCTCGATGCGGAGTTTTCGGCCGGTCCGGCGCCTTCGTCGGGTCCGGGTGGTCCGGCTGAGGCAGCTCGGCCGGCGGGTCGGCAAGGCCGGTGCGCTCGGTACGGCCGGTGCGCTGGGGGCGGCCGGGGTGCTGCTCTCGGGCGGCGGCGTGGCGCACGCCGAGTCGGTCGCGGAGCCCGATCCGGGTGTGGTGTCCTCGGATCCCGCCGCGGCGCAGGTGCTGGTCGGCCCGGTCGGCGGTGACGCGGGCCTGCTGGCCGTCGGCGGCGGCCTGGTCGTGGTGGCGGGCGGTGCGGCGTTGTGGCTGAAGCGCCGCCGCGCGGGCGATCTGGCGGAGTGACGAGGTCCGGAGGGGCCGGGTCCGGGGTACCGGGCACCGGCCCCTCCGGCATTTCCGGCTCCGTGTCATCCGTTTCCGGCGGCCGGTGCGTCCTGTGGGCATGAAGCGCGAATCGATGTGGTCGACGAGCGCCGGGGGTGATCCGTTCGACGAGTTCGTCTCGGCGCGGTACCAGTCCCTGCTGCGCTGGGCCTACCTGATCACGGGGAACGTCCACGACGCCCGGGACCTGCTGCACGACGCCCTGGCCCGGGTGTACGGCCGGCGGGAGGCGATCCGGGAGCAGGGGGCGGCCGAGGCCTACGTCCGGAAGGCGATGGTCCGCACCCACGTGTCGCGGTGGCGGCGCACCCGGCGCGAGGTGCTGACCCCGGAGCTGCCGGACACCCCGGCGGTGGCGGTGGAGCTGCGGGACGAACGGCTGGAGGCGGCGCTGCGGGGCCTGCCACCGCGCCAGCGGGCGGCGGTGGTGCTCCGCTACTACGCCGACCTGCCGGTGGCGCAGGTCGCGGAGGAGCTCGGCTGCTCGGTGGCGACGGCGAAGACGCATCTGGCACGCGCGATGAGGACGCTCCGGCAGGAGCTGGCACCGGCGAGGGAGATGGTGGGTCATGGCGGTTGAGGACGTGAACGGGAGCACGGACGGGGGAGGGGACCGGTTCGAGGAGGAGCTGGTCGTCCGGCTCGGGGAGCGGGCCGGGGAGGTGTCCGGCACCCCGCCGCTGGCCGAGCTGCGGCGGGCCGGACAGCGCCGGGCGAAGCAGCGGGTGACGCTGCAGGTGACGGCGGCGGCTGCGGTGCTGGCGCTGGGGCTGGGCGGGCTGACCCAGCTGGGTGGCGGAGGCGACGGGGGTGCCTCCGGCAGGCCGGTCCTGGCGGCCGGCGGGGGTTCGCCGTCGCCGTTCGCGGGGGCGTCGCTCCCGTTCCCGGTGCAGCAGGACACCGGGCAGCCGATCGCCTGTGAGGGGCCGACCTCGCTGCGGACGCCCGGCTGGACGCCGCCGGCGTCGACCGGGAGGCCGCCGACGTCGTCCTCGTCGTCCTCGTCCTCGGCGATGTCGTCCGCGTCCTCCTCGGCGTCGTCGTCGGCGATGTCGTCGCCCTCGGGCGGGCCGTCGGGACCGCCGCAGGGATCGGCGTCGGGTTTTCCGTCGGGGTCGCCGTCGGGCGGGCCGTCGACGGGCTCCGGCTCGCCGTCGGGGGGGCCGGCCACCGGGGCGCCGTCCCTGCCGTCCCGCACGGTCAGTCCGACGGGCCCGGACGCCTCGCCGGGGTGGACGCCGCCGGTGCCGTTCTACGAGACCCCGGCGGGCCGGGCGGCGACCGCGGTGTGGGAGGCCGGCCAGCGGTACCCCGACCACTACTTCGGTGTCTGTGCGAACTCGGCCGACAACAAGGTCTACGCGATGCGGGTGCCGGGCAGCGACTTCGACCAGGTGGTGCTGGGCGGCGTCCACAACGTCCTGGTGAAGGTCGAGTTCGTGGACGCGGTCGGCTCGCGCCGGCAGGTGCGGGAGCTGGCGGAGCGGATCAGCCAGGACCAGGCGGACTGGAAGCAGCGCGGCGTGACGATCTCGTACGTGTCGGTCGCCGCCGACGGTGCCGGGGTGATCGTCCGGACCCCGCAGGCGGAGACCGCCCGGGCGGACATCATCGCCCGCTACGGCCGGCAGGTCGCCGAGGTCCTGCCGCGCTGACCGGCGCAGGACGCCGGCCGGAGCGGGAGACTGACCGGTGCAGGACGCCGTCCGGCACCGGACGGGAAGGGCCCCGCGGCACACGGCCGCAGGGCCCTTCCGGTGTCTGCGGGAGCGGCGTCAGCCGGTGTTGCGCAGACCGGCGGCGATGCCGTTGACGGTCAGCAGCAGTGCCCGGGCGCGCAGCGGGTCCTCGTGCCGGCCGGACGCGACCTCCTCACGCTGGCGGCGCAGCAGCGCCACCTGGAGGTAGGAGATCGGGTCGAGGTAGGCGTCGCGGACGGTGAAGGTCTGCTTGAGCACCGGGTTGTGCTCCAGCAGCTCGCTCTCGCCGGTGAGCCGGAGCACCTCGCGCAGGGTGCGGTCGTGCTCGGCGGTGATCTGGTCGAAGATGTGGTGCAGCCCGGCCGGCACCAGCTGCTCGACGTAGTGGCGGGCGATCCGCAGGTCGGTCTTGGCCAGCGTCATGGCGACGTTGGACAGGAAGTTGCGGAAGAAGTGCCACTGGCCGTACATCTCGTCCAGCACGTCGCCGAGGCCGGCCTCGCGGGCGGCGGCGAGGCCGGCGCCGACGCCGTACCAGCCGGGGACGATCTGGCGGGACTGGGTCCAGCCGAACACCCACGGGATGGCCCGCAGGCCGTCCAGGCCGGCGCCGGAGTCGGGGCGGCGGGACGGGCGGGAGCCCAGGTGCAGCGAGGCGAGCTGGTCGACGGGGGTGGCGGCGAAGAAGTACTTCGGCAGGTCCTCCTGCTCGACCAGCGCGCGGTAGGCGGTGTGGGCGGCCTCGGAGACCCGGTCCATCGCCGCGTCCCAGCGGGCCAGCTCCTCGGGGGCCTGGCGCGGGGCGGTGTGCAGCGCGGAGGCGGAGAGGGTGGCCGAGATGGTGAGTTCGAGGTTCTCCCGGGCCAGCGAGGGCAGCAGGTACTTGTCGGAGATGACCTCGCCCTGCTCGGTGACCTTGATCTCGCCCTCCAGGGTGCCCCAGGGCTGGGCCAGGATGGCCTCGTGCGAGGGGCCGCCGCCGCGGCCGACGGTGCCGCCGCGGCCGTGGAAGAGCCGCAGCCGGATGCCGTAGCGGTGGGCGACGTCGCGGAGCCGGCGCTGGGCGCGGTGGATCTCCCACTGGGAGGTGGTGATGCCGCCGAACTTGGAGGAGTCGGAGTAGCCGAGCATGACCTCCTGGACGTCGCCGCGGAGCGAGACGAGGAGGCGGTAGGACGGGTCCGAGAGCATCTCGTCCAGGATCCGGTCGGCTTCCTGGAGCTCGTCGGTGGTCTCCAGCAGCGGCACGATGCCGATCTTGGCGATGCCGGCGTGCAGGTCGATCAGGCCGGCCTCGCGGGCGAGCACGGTGGCGGCGAAGACGTCGTCGGCGCCCTGGCACATCGAGATGATGTAGCTCTCGACGATCTCGTCGCCGAACCGGTCGAAGCCCTCGCGGATGGTGCTGAAGACGCCGAGGGTCTTGGTGCCGGCGGCGTCCAGCGGGGCCGGGGTGGGGGCGAGCGGCCGACGTGAGCGGAGCTCCTTGGCGAGCAGCTTCTGGCGGTACTCGCGCGGCATGTCGGCGTAGCGCCAGGCCTCCTCGCCGAGCCGGTCGAAGAGCTGGCCGAGGGCGTGGTGGTGGGCCTCGGCGTGCTCGCGGACGTCCATGGTGGCGAGCTGGAGGCCGAACGCCTCGACGGTGCGGATGGCGCGGGCGAGCCGGCCGTCGGCGATCAGCCCGCCGCGGTGGGCGCGCAGCGAGTCCTGGATCAGGCGGAGGTCGGCGATCAGCTCGCGGGTGCCGAGGTAGTCGCGGCCCTCGACGTGCGGGGTGCCGTGGGCGAGCCGCTCGCGGGTGTTCTCCAGCTTGAGCCGGACGCAGGTGGCCTTGAGGCGGTAGGGCTCCTCGGCGTTCATCCGCTTGTAGCGCGGGCTGAGCTCGGGGAGCAGGTGCAGGTCGTTGTTGAGCGAGGCGAGCAGCTCGACCGAGGCGCCGGCCAGCCGCTCGGAGGTGGAGAGCGAGTTGCGCAGGTCGTCGATGGCGGCCAGGGCGTCCTTGATGCCGTACTCGTGCTGCAGGTTGAGGACGTCCCAGGTGACCTGCGGGGTGACGTTGGGGTTGCCGTCCCGGTCGCCGCCGATCCAGGTGCCGAAGGTGAGCGGGCGGACGCCGTCGGGCAGGGTGAGGCCGACCCGGGCGAGCTCCTCGTGCAGCTCCTCCAGGACCTCGGGGACGGCTTCGCGGTAGAGCTCGTCCAGGTAGTAGACGGCGTTGCGGGCCTCGTCGGTGGGCTCCGGGCGGGCGATCCGCAGCTCGTCGGTCTGCCAGAGCAGGTCGATGACCTCGGCGAGCCGGCGGTCGGCCTGGCGCTTGGCGGAGGAGGTCCGGGCCGGGTCGGCCTCGGCGAGGCCGGAGGCGAGCTGCTCGCGGTGGATCCGGTCGAGGAGTTCGCCGATCCGGCGGAGCTTGTTGAGGACGCTGCGCCGGGCGGCCTCGGTGGGGTGCGCGGTGAAGACCGGCCGGACGGCGAGGTGGGCCAGGGTGTCGGCGAGGTGCTTGGGGTCGGCCTCGGCGAGTTGGTCGGCGGTCTGGGCGAGCAGCGAGCCCTCGCGGGCGCGGCGGGTGGCGAGCTCGCGGCCGCGGTGCACCTGCTCGGTGACGTTGGCGAGGTGGAAGTAGGTGGAGAAGGCGCGGACCAGCTTCGCGGCGGTCTCCAGGTCGATGTCGGAGAGGAGCTCCGCGGTGGCCTCGCCGTCGGTGCGGCTGAGCAGCCGGACCTGTTCGACCAGGCCCAGCAGCTGGGGGCCCTCCTGACGGACCAGCGTCTCGCCGAGCAGGTCGCCGAGGCGGCGGATGTCCGCCCGCAGGGCTGCGTTGTCGGCGTCGACGGGGTTGTCCGCCGGAGTGGGGACCGGAGCGGTCACGGCTGGCTCCCTGTGGTGGTGGGGTTCGGCAACGGCTCATCGTCACAGTTCCGCGCGCGTGTGGCGCGTGTGACGCGTGCGGACCGCGCTGTCCGACGCGACCAGCATAGGTGTCGGGAGGGGCGGAGTCCGCGAGGTGGCCGGATGGCGGACAAGATCACGTGCGCGGCCAGGTGGTCTATACCATCGGAGGGTCCCGGCGGGCGCCGGAACGGAACCGGGTGGGGCGGGATCGGGGTTCGCCTCTAGGCTGTGGGGCTATGAGCAAGTCGCCTGGGGAGCGCGCGCGGGACCGGTCGTTCTGGTGGTGGGAGCGCCGGCGGAGCGCTCTCCTGGACATCGTGCTGGCCGCGCTGGCCGCCCTGGAGTGCGCAGCCAGTGCGGTCGCCTTCCTCGCACCCAGGGTCCACCTGGGGCCGTTCTCGATCGTCGGGGTCGCGCTGTTCGGCGCGATGGCGGGCGCGAGCCTGGTGCTGCGGCGGCGCTGGCCCGCGGTGCCGGTGCTGGTGGCGCTGGTGGCGATGCCCGGGATGCTCGGCGTGGTGCTGCTGGTGGTGTCGCTGTACACGCTGGCGGAGACCTGGGAGTGGCCGTCCCGGCGGCGGCGGGTGGTGGCGCTGTCGGCGCTGGCGCTCGCCGAGGCGGTCGGCGTGATGCTGGTCGAGATGCTGGCGCCCGCGGACACGTCGGGCGACCAGCCGCCGCTCTGGGGCCAGGTGCTGATCGCGGTGCTGGTGGCCGTCGGCCTGACCGTGCCGCCGGTGGTGACCGGCCTGTACGTGGGGGCGCGGCGGCGGCTGATCGAGTCGCTCAAGGACCGTGCGCACGGCCTGGAGACCGAGCTGGACCTGCTGGCCGAGCAGGCGCGCGAGCGCGCCCGCCGGGCCCGGCTGGAGGAACGGACCCGGATCGCCCGGGAGATGCACGACGTGGTGGCGCACCGGGTGTCGCTGATGGTGGTGCACGCCGGGGCGCTGGAGCGGATCGCGGCCAAGGACCCGGTGAAGGCGGCGCAGAGCGCCAAGCTGATGGGCGAGGTCGGCCGGCAGGCGCTGAACGAGCTGCGCGAGATCCTCGGGGTGCTGCGGATGTCGGACGAGGTCGCGCCGGAGCCGGACTCGCTGGCGGGGCTGCCCCGGCTGGTGGACCAGTCCCGGGCGGCCGGGATGGCCGTCACCCTGACCGTGAGCGGCAGCCGGCAGGAGTTCACCACCGAGGCCGAGCAGACCGCGTACCGGCTGGTGCAGGAGGGGCTGACCAATGCGCACAAGCACGCCGGGGGTGCGGAGGTCTCGGTGCTGCTCGCGTACGCGCCCAACGGCGTCCGGGTGAGCGTGGTGAACGCCTGTCCGGGCGGCGAGCGGGGCGCGGCGGCGCTGCCCAGCGGGGGCAACGGGCTGGTCGGGATGCGCGAGCGGGTGGTCGCGCTGGGCGGCACCTTCTCGGCCGGGCAGGAACGGGACGGCGGCTTCCGGGTGGAGGCGGTCCTGCCGTCCCGGCTGGCGGTCCGGGCCGACCGGCTGGTCTGAGCCGACCGGCCGGACCGAGCAGCGCTCAGGCCCCGTCGGCCCCGGACCTCGTCGGCGGCCGGGGCCGCCCGGCGGCGGAGGGCTCAGACCTCGTCGGCGGTGCGCAGCCGCTCGGGGGCGGCGCCGATCACGAGGGCGGTGATCGCCTGGTCGATGTCCTGCCCGAGGAACCACTCGCCGGTGTGGTCCAGGCTGTAGACCCGCCCCTCCTCGTCGATCGCGAGCAGCGCCTGCCCGTACGACTCCTCGCCCAGCGGGGCGAGCCGGGTGTCCAGGGCGCGGCCGAGGTCGGCCAGGGTGCGCGGCTGGTGCAGCCCGCACAGCGGGTCGACCAGGAACGGGGTGCGCGCCAGCTGCCGCCCCGGGCCGGAGAGGTCGAACGCGAGACCGCCGAACTCGGCCCAGGCCTCCAGCGCGGCCGGGAACACCGTGTGCGGCACGCCGGACGGGCTGCCGTGCCCGGCCAGGGTGTCGGCCCACTCCTCGGCCTGCCCTATCTGCCAGCGGCCGGGGTGCCACCCGGCCGCCTTGAGCTCGGCGGCGACGTCGGCCGGGAACCGCGGGCGGGTCCGGAGGGCCGGTCCGCCGAGCGTGGTCGGCGGTGGCGGGGGCGGGGGCGGGCTGGACGGATTCAGGACGGGCTCCGATGGTTCGGGGACAAGGGGACGTACCGACGGGGGACGTTCCGGGGGCGCGGTGGCGCGGGACGGCGCGGGTCAGCGACCGGGCGGGCCGACGGCGACGCTCTGCACGGTGAAGTGCTCCAGCATCGGCACGCAGGAGCGGCAGGGCGGGGCGTGGGTGCCGTGCGCCGGGTCGTGCTCCTCGCGGATCCGGACGGTGGTCAGCCGGGCGCCCTTGAGCGCCTTGCGGGCCTCCTGCACGCTCATCGGCTTGCGGGCGGCGCGCTTGGAGCGCTTCCCGTCCACGGTGGCCAGGTACTGGGAGAGCAGGACGGCCTCCGGGCAGCGGCCGGTGAACCGCTCGCGGTGCTCCAGCGGCAGTGCGTCCAGGAAGTCGCCGACCAGCGGGTGGAGTGCGGGGCGCCGGGCGGGCTTGTCGCCCGCCAGCGTGTGCACCTCACCGCCCTTCAGCGACAGGGCGGCGGCGACGGCGGGCAGCAGGCTGTCGCGGTGGTGGCGCAGCAGCGGCGGGCCGGCCGGTTCCCCGGTGGTCATGCCTCGTCCTCCTCCTCTTCCCGCTGACGGTCCGGCTGACAGGGGTCAGCTTGGGGCAAGCCTGTCAAATATCACCGACATCCGCACAACCGGGGTGCGGCGGCGGGCGATCGGTTACCGTGTCCGGCCGTGCGGGCGGGCGGGGCCGGGGTGCCGGTCGCCCCGACCGGCGCGGACGTCCACGAACCGGTGCCGGTCCGCCGCTTGCCTGCGTTCCGTCACTTCGGCTGCGGCGAGGGCGGGTTCCCGGCCGGCGGGCGGGCCGCCGGGAACCGCTCACCCCGCCGCTCCACCCGTGGATCACCGGCGCCGGCCGGAGCGCGCCGCCGGGGCCCCGGCCGAGGCGCTCGACGACTGATCGCGGGTCCGTTCCGACGGCTCCCCCGGGCGGGGGTCCGGGGCCGCGGCCGACCCCCTACGCTGGTAGCCAGCAAGCGCACCGAAGGTATTTGCAGCAGCCAGTGGGGGCTCCCAGATGACGACAGGTCGGCCCGGCGTCTCCGCCGCACCGAACGCGGCGTACGCAGGTCAGGTGGTGCAGTTCCCGGACCCGGTCCGCGCGGAGCGGCACCCCGCCGGGGTCCGGGTGGACGAGTACGGCTTCCCGGACTTCGGCGCCTACGCGGCCGCCGCGGCCGAGGTCGCCGACCCGCCGGAGGGCTTCGGCGTGGACGAGCTCCGGCTGACCGACTACGTCTCGGCCAACGCCGCGCAGTTCACCCAGGGCCACCCGCTCTGGGCCGACCTGGCGACCGCCGTCGCCACCCCGCCCGGCTGGACGTGGCACCACGCGGTCGGCAAGGCCGCGCCCGGCTGGCGCCGGATGGAGCTGGTGCCGGTCGAGGTCAAGGCGCTGCTGCGGCACCACGGCGGCCTGGCCACCTCCGCCGCTGACCACTCCCGGCGCGGCACCCGGCCGCTCCAGGAGAAGCGGCCGGTGCACTTCTCGCTCGCCGGGGACGGCGGCAACCCGATCGGCGTCCCCGAGGACCTGGTGCAGCGGGCCGAGGAGCGTCTCGGCTACCGGCTGCCCGGCGCCTACCGGACCTTCCTCAAGCTCGGCGGCGGCCGGGCCCCGGTCGGCGTGGCGCTCGACCCGGAGCTCGGGCTCCTGCTCGACCAGCCGTTCCTCACCCTCAGCGAGGAGTACGGCACCGAGGACGTCGTCTACGCCAACAAGTGCCTGCGCGACCACCTCACCAAGGACTACCTGGGCATCGCCTACGCCCAGGGCGGCATCGTCGCGCTCAAGGTGCGCGGCGACCGGACCGGCTCGGTCTGGTTCTGCCTCTACGACGACGCCCGGGACAACGGCGCGCCCGAGGCGCCCGAGGACCGCGTCGCCCGGCTGCTGCTGCCCTGCGGCGCGGACTTCGACGACTTCCTGCTCCGGCTGGCCGGGAGTCCGCCGGAGCTGGAGACGGTGGCGGAACTGATGGTGGACGGCGGGTTCGCCCGCGCCGTGCCGGTGGGCTGACGTGGTCCCGGTGATGGCGGTCGACGGTGCCCAGCGGGCTGGGACGAAGCAGCAGGCGGGGATGAAGGGGACAGGGGTGAACCGGGCGTGGTGACGTACGCGCAGGCGCAGGAGCTCGCCGACGAGTGGATCAACGGCGGGGTACCGCGTTCGCAACAGCGCGAGGTACGGGTCCGGGAGTTCGACCTGGGCTTCGTCTGCTGGGCGGTCCAGCCGGCCGACGGCGCCCCGGATGGGGCGGCCGGGGACGGTGGTTCGGCCGGTGAGGCGCGGCTGGTGATCGCCCGGGACTCCGGCGCCAGCACGCTCTGGCCCGCGCTGCCGGTCAACGAGGTGGTCCGGCAGTACGAGGAGGTCTACGGGCGGCCGGTCGCGGCCAACCCGGCCGGGGCGGCGAAGCCCGCGCCCGGACCGGTCGAGGCGACGTCCTTCCTGCTCAGCCCGCCGCAGTGGCTCCAGGAGGCGGGTGCCGCGGCCATCGCGGCCGAGGCCGAGCGGCTGGGGACGCCGGGCGTTCCCGCGCCGGCGGCCCCCGTGTCCGCCGCGCCGGCTCCGGCTCCGGCTGCTCCGGCTCCGGTGGCCGCGGCGCCCCAGCCGGTGCCGGCGCCCGCCGTGCTGACCACGCCGCCGGTGTCCGAGCGTCCCGCCGGGGACGCGCCGACCATGCTCGCGCCGCCGCCCGGGCACGACGAGCCGGACTTCGACGTTCCGGTGCCCGCTGCCGTCCCCGCTCCGGCCGCTCCGCCCGCGCCCCCCGTCGCGCCGCCGGCCCCGCCGGCCGGCCCCGGCGGGGTCGAGGCGGCGACCGTGCTGCTGCCCGACGGGCTGCGGACCGACGGTGCCGGCC
>NZ_JBEYVJ010000237.1:0-11653 GCF_040643935.1 Kitasatospora sp. NPDC047058
GCTGAACCACGCCGAGGTGCTGGAGGCCGGCAAGGCCTCCGCCGAGCGCATTGGCGCGCTGCTCGCGAAGGTCCTTGAGCGGACCCCGGTGGCGGCCCGGGGTGAACCACCCCCGCCCTTTGTGGACGTACGGTAACCATCCCGTGCCGACACGGCATGTACTTCGTGGCCGATTCGCTGCTTTACCGATCCCACGCACCGTCAAGTAGCCTGCGGCCATGCGCACCACATCGTCGATCACCGTCGGCCGGGCGGCCGAGCTCGGCCTGCTCGGCAGCGCGCTGGCCGCCGCCCGGCAGCGGGCCGGGCGGGCGGTCTTCCTGCTCGGCGAGGCCGGGATAGGCAAGTCCCGGCTGGCCGGCGAATGCGCCAACCAGGCCTACGGGGCCGGGCTGCCGGTGCTGCGCGGCCGGGGCTCCTCCACCCTGACGGTGACCCCGTTCCGGCCGCTGATCGAGGCGCTGTCCTCCCGCTTCCGCGCCGCCGGGACGCCGACCGACCCCGAACTCGACCCCTACCGCCCGGCGCTGGCCCGGCTGGTCCCCGAGTGGCGCAGCACGACGTCCGGCGCCGCCGGCTACCCCGAGACGGTGGTCGAACTGGCCGAGGCCCTGCTGCGGCTGCTCGCCGTCCTCGGCCGCGACCAGGGCTGCGTCCTGCTGCTGGAGGACCTGCACGACACCGACGCGGAGACGGTCGCCGTGCTGGAGTACCTGGTCGACAACCTGGCGGGCCTGCCGGTGCTGCTGGTCGCCACGCTGCGGGCCGAACCCGGCCCGGCCCTGGACCTGGTCCGGGCCGCCGAGCGCCGGCGGGCCGCCGCCGTCGCCGAACTGCGGCCGCTCACCCCGGCCGACGTGCGGGCGATGGCCGCCGCGATCCTGGAGAGCGAGGTCGCCGAGGTGCCAGCGGCCGTCCTGGAGCAGCTCGCCGGGCGCGGCGACGGCTGCCCCTACCTGGTCGAGGAACTGCTCGCCGACATGCTGGCCTCCGGTGCGCTGCACCGGGCCGGCGGCCGCTGGGAGGTGGCCGGCGGCCTCGGCACCGCCGTGCCCAGCACCATCGTCCGCAGCTGGGGCCGGCGGATCGAGGAACTGGACCCGCCGGTGCGCGAACTCCTGGTGACCGCCGCCACCCTGGGCAGCCGGTTCTCGGTCACCACCGTCCAGCTGATCACCGGGTACGACGACCGGACGCTCTTCAGCCATCTGCGCTCCGCCTCCGAGGCGAACGTCATCGTGCCCGACGGCGCCGACCCGGACCGGTACGCGTTCCGGCACACCCTCACCGCCGACGCCGTCACGGCCACCCTGGCCCCCGCCGAGCGCGCCGCGGTGGCCCGCCGGGCGGCCCGGGCGATCCTCCGGGCCGACCCGGAACTCGGTGAGGAACGGCGCCAGTTGGTGGCCTCGCTGCTGCTGGCCGGCGGCGACCGGGCGGGTGCGGCGGTGCACTTCGCCGAGGCCGGCCGGCGGATGCTGGAGGCGGGCGCGGCCGGCTCGGCGGTGGTGCTGCTGGAGCGCGCGCACGAGCTGGCCGACGACACCGGCCGGGCGGCCGTCACCGAGCAACTGCTGCCGGCGCTGGCCGAGTCGGGCCGGCTGGACCGGGCCTTCGAGCTGGTCCGCACCCTCCCGCCGGTGCCCGCCCAGGCACCGCCCGGCGTGTGCTCCCCGGCCGCCGACCGCCGGATCGGCCTGCACACCCGGCTCGCCTGGGCGGCGGTGATGGCCGAACGGACCACCGAGGCCACCGTCCAGCTCGCCGCCGCCCGCGCCCTCACCGGCGCCCACCCGCGCCCGGAGCAGGACGCCGCCCTGGTGGTGGTCGAGGGCCACCTCGCCCTGCTGCCCGGCCACGGCACACCGCCCCTTCCGGGCCCGGACGGGGCCGCCGCCGGTGCGCAGCCCGCGCGCGCCCGCCTCGCCGAGACCGAGCGGCTCGCCCGCCACGCCGCCGAGGTGGCCGAGCGCTCCGGCCTGCCGGTGGTCGCCTGCCAGGCCTGGCAGTTGCTCGCCCTGCTGGCCCGCGAGCGCGGCTTCGACGACGCCGACGCCTGCCTGGAGCGCATGCTGGCGGTCGCCGAGGCGCACGCCCTCCCGGTCTGGCGGGTCGAGGCGCTGCTGCGGCTCGGTGCCAACGCCTTCATGCGCACCGGCGACGGCACCCGCCTCGCCCGCGCCCGGGAGGCCGCCGCCGGGCTCGGCGCGATCGTGCTGACCCAGACCCTGGACGGCCTGCTCGCCATGAACGCGGTGCTGCGCGGGGAGTGGCGGACCGCCCGGGAGATCGTCGACCGCTGCCTGGACGCCACCGCCCGGCTGCACAACCTCGCCGCCCACCGCTACCTGCTGCTCGGCTCGGCCACCCTGGCCGCGCACCTCGGCCGGCGCCGTGAGATGGACCGCGAGCTGCTCCGCTTCAAGCAGGCCGGCGGCGAGGAGTCGTTCCTGATGCCGCTGCGGCACGGCCTCTGCCGGGCCGTCGGCGCGCTGCTCGCGGAGGACCGCACCCGGGCCCGCGCCGAGATGGCCGCCGGGCTCGCCTGGGAGCTCGAACACCCCAGCGTCTTCTACCTGGCCGGCCGGCACGGCCTGCACCCGCTGCTGGAGGTCCTCGACGGTACCTGGACGCGTGCCGAGTTCGCGGCCGCCACCACCGCCCCCGCCGCCGGACTCGCCTGGAACCGCCAGTTCCTGCTCTTCGCCGAGGCCGTCCTGCTCGGCCGCGAGCACCGCCCGGACGCCGCCGCCCGCACGCTCGCCGAGGCCCGTGCGGCGGCCGCCCCGTTCCCGCTCGCCCACCACCTGGCGCTGCGGCTCGCCGCCGAGGCCGCGCTCACCGACGGCTGGGGCGAGCCGGTCGGCTGGCTGCGGGCCGCCGAGGAGTACTTCCACGCCGCCGAGGTGAGGCCGGTGGCCGCCGCCTGCCGGTCCCTGCTGCGCCGCGCCGGTGCCAGCGTCGCCCAGCACCGCGGCGGCCGCGACGCCGTCCCGGCCCGGCTGCGCGGCTGCGGGGTGACCCTGCGCGAGTACGAGGTGTTCCTCCTGCTCGCCGACCGCCCCGGCAACCAGCAGCTGGCCCGGGAGCTCTCCATCTCCCCGCGCACCGTGGAGAAGCACCTGGCCAGCCTGCTCGCCAAGACCGGCTGCCCGGACCGCGCCGCGCTCTGCGCCTTCGCCGCCGAACTCTGCGCCGAGCCCGTCGCGGGGCGCTGACGCGCGGGCGCGGGAGGCGGGCCGTCAGGGAGAAAGAGCAGCAGAGCGTCAGGGCGTCAGGGCGTCAGGGCGTCAGGGCGTCAGGGCGTCAGGGCGTCAGGGCGTCAGCCGGACGATCTCGCCGATCTCCAGTGCCGCGTGGACGGCGCCGTCCGAGCCGGCCGTGATGCCGTGCGGCTCGGCGCCGTCGGCCGGCAGCCGGTACGCCCGGTAGGCGCCGTCCGGGGTGAGGGAGCCGATCCGGTTGCCGGCCCACTCGGTGAACCAGAGCCGTCCGTCCGGCCCGGTGGCGATCGCGTGCGGGCGGGCGGCCCGGTCGGGCAGCGGGTACTCGGTCACCGTGCCGTCGGTGGCGACCCGGGCGACCTGCCCGGCGCCGATCTCGACGCACCACAGCGCGCCGTCGCCGCCCGCGGCGATCCCGACCGGTGCGGCGCCGCCGGTGGGCAGCGGGTGCACCGTGACCTCCCCGTCCACGGTGATCCGGCCGACGGCGTGGGCCTGGTTGAGGGTGAACCAGAGCGCGCCGTCCGGGCCGGCGGTGATCATCGACGGGTACGCGCCGGCTACCGGCAGGGGATGTTCCGTCACCTCCCCGTCCACGGTGATCCGGCCGATCCGGCCGGCGTTCAGCTCGGTGAACCAGAGCGCGCCGTCGGGGCCCGCCGCGATCCCGAACGGCCCGGCGTCCGCGGTGGGCAGCGCGAAGGAGCGCTCGCCGCCGTCCGGGTCGATCCGCCCGATCCGGTGGTCCCGCATCCGGGTGAACCAGAGCGCGCCGTCCGGCCCCGCCGTGATCACCGAGGGCCCGCACTCCGGCGCCCCCAGCCCGAACCGCCGCACCGACCCGTCGGCCCCCAGCCGCGCGATCTCCCCGGCGTGCACCAGGGTGCACCAGACCGCCCCGTCCGGCCCGACCGCCAGCCCGTACGGCCCGGCCTGACCGTCCGACACCCGGAACCGCTCGATCGTCGTACCCAAGCCCCACCCCTTTCACTATTGCGACTTCCGTCGCATTAGCGATGCTGCCACACTCCGCCCACGCACGGCAAGCGCCGTTGTCGGTGACAGGCCGTACGTTCTGGGTGCGACGACCCGGACACCGCCTTCTACGCCGCGGTCCACCTGCGCGCCGCCGAGCACGCGCTGCGGCCCCGCCGCCTACAGCTGACCGGCCTCCCCGGACGCCCGGGACGCCCCGTCCGACGCGTCCGGCCCGGGCCCCCGGTCCTGCCGCCCGCCGCGGCGGGTGCGGTCGGTGACGCCGCGCAGGACGGAGACGACGCCGAGCCCGGCCGCGCAGACCGGCACGGCGAGCAGCGCACCCAGGATCCCGGCGATGCCGGAGCCCGCGACCACGGCGACCATGATGGTGGCCGGGTGCAGCTCGACGGTGCGGCTCTGGATCAGCGGCTGGAGGACGTTGCCCTCGATCACCTGGACGGCGAGCACCACGCCGAGCGCCCACAGCGCCGTCCCCAGCCCGCCGTCGGCGAGCGCGACCAGGACGGCCACCGTGCCGGACAGGAACGCCCCGATGAACGGGATGTAGGCGCCCATGAAGACCAGCGCGCCGAGCCCGGGAGCGCCGGGGACGCCGAGCAGCAGCAGCCCGACGGTGATGAAGAAGGCGTCGATCAGGGCGATCAGCGTGGTGCCGCGCATGAAGCCGGCCATCGCCTCGAACGCCCGGTCGGCGCAGGCGATGACGGTCTCGGCGCTGCGGGCCGGCAGGTAGGAGCGGATCACGTCGCCGGTGCGGTGGCCGTCGCGGAGGAAGAAGAAGACCAGGGCGAGGGAGAGCACGGCGCCGGTGAGGACCTGGGTGGCGAGGCCGAGCCCGAAGAGCACGCTGTCGGTCAGGGTGTTGATCAGCGAGTTGGTCTCGCCCCGGGCGTTGTCCAGCGCGTGGCGGATCTTCTCGCCGGACGGCCCGAGCCACTCGGCGAGCCGGCCGCCAGCCTCCTGGAGCGCGTCGGCGATCTGCGGGGCGCTGTGCACCAGCGAGTTGACGAGCAGGGCGATCACCCCGCCGCCCGCGACCACCAGCACCGCGCAGGTGAGTCCGGCGGCCAGGCTGCGGCCGACGCCGTGCCGGACCATCCACGGCATCACGGGGTTGTGAACTGCTCGGGATTGAGTCAACTCTAGTGTGCATTAGAGCCTCTGAGTGGATGTTAGGATCACTGCATGAACCTCAAGGACTGGGCGATAGCGAATGGTGTGCACCCGCATACGGCCTATCGCTGGTTCCGTGAGGGGACGCTGCCGGTGCCGGCTCAGCGGGTCGGGCCGCGCACGATCCTGGTGAACATCGCGGCGAACACCGGGCCGGACGCGGTCGGCGGTCTGGGCTTGTATGCCCGCGTGTCCTCGCATGACCAGAAGACCGACCTTGAGCGGCAGGTGGCCCGGCTGACCCGCTGGGCCGCGACCACGGGCCGCCCGGTAGTCCGGGTGGAATCCGAGATCGCATCCGGCATGAACGGTGCTCGCCCGAAGGCGAAGCGGTTGCTGGCCGACCCTGCTGTGACCACCGTGGTGGTGGAGCACAAGGACCGGCTTGGCCGGATGAACGTCGAGCTGATCGAGGCCACTCTGTCCGCGACGGGTCGTCGTTTCGTTGTTCTGGATGAAGGCGAAGTCGAAGACGATCTGGTGCGGGACATGGTGGAGGTACTGACCTCGTTCTGCGCCCGCCTGTATGGTCGCCGGTCGGCGAGGAACCGTGCTCGGAAGGCTCTTGAGGCTGCCGAGCATGGCTGAGCCGGACAGTAAGCCGCTGCGACAGATTGCCCGGCCGTTCGTCGCCAACGGCCCGTCGGGCGTGAGCATCCGGGACCGGCTCAAGGGTCTTACTCCCGAGGACGAGCAGGTGCTACGCCAGGTCGGCGCCCACATGGGCGCGCTGGCCTCCCGTGATCTGACGGCGCGGTGCCGGGACGGGCTGGAGCATTCCACCGACACGTGGGCGACGCGGAAGCGGGAGCTGACGGCGGAATCCTCCTCCCGGTGGGCTGGTTCGGTGACCTCGAACACGCACGATCAGTGGGGCCTGTCGCGCCGTGCGCAGTGGGCGCACCTGGTGTCCCTGGACGCCGGTATCCGCACCGTCCGGCTCCGCCTGTCCCTGCCGGTCGGCGAGAAGGGCAGTAAGGGGAAGCCGGGCGGCTACCGCTCCAATCACGAGTGGTTCCAAAAGGCGCGTCGTCTGGCGACCCTTGAGGGCACCTACGAGCGTGTCCGCACAGAGCGTGAGGCCGGGCGTGTGTCGGTGGTGCGGGGCGGCAGGCGGCTGCTCAAGCAGCGTCACAACCTCACCGCCGCAGGCAGGACCGAGACCACGTGGCGTGCCGAGTGGGAAGCGGCCCGATGGTTCCTCACCGCTGACGGCGAGTCCGGGAAACGCTTCGGTAACGAGACGATCCGCGTCACCCCCGACGGGGGGATCAGCGTCAAGCTGCCCGCCCCGCTCGCCCACCTGGCTAACGCCAAACACGGCCGATACACGCTCGCCGCCCGAGTCGCCTTCTCGTACCGGGGCGACGAATGGCGCGACCGCATCGAAGCGAACCGGGCCGTGGCCTATCGCATCCACCTCAACACCGCTTCCAGGCGCTGGTACCTCGACGCCTCCTGGACCCGCAAAGCCCTGCCCGTCACCCCGCTGGACGTCCTGCGCGCCGACGGCGTGATCGGCGTGGACACCAATGCCGACCACCTCGCCGCATGGCGGCTCGACCAGTACGGCAACCCGATCGGGCAGCCGCGCCGCTTCGACTACGACCTGTCCGGCACTGCCGCCCACCGCGACGCCCAGCTCCGCCACGCCCTCACCCGCCTCCTTCACTGGGCGAAGACCACGGGTGTGCAGGCCATCGCGATCGAAGACCTCGACTTCACCGACTCCAAGACCCGAGAAAAGCACGGCTGCAAGAAGCGGTTCCGCCAGCTCATCTCCGGAATCCCCACCGGCAAACTCCGCGCACGCCTGCTCAGCATGTGCACGGAAGCCGGTATCGGCGTGATCGCCGTCGATCCCGCCTACACCTCGATATGGGGGGCCCAGCACTGGCAAAAGCCCCTCTCCACTGACCGTCGCTCCGTCAGCCGCCATCAGGCGGCCGGCGTGGCGATCGCACGACGCGCCCTCGGATACCGGATCAGGCGACGGACAGCACCGCCCCGCCAGCACCAGAGCGATGCTGGCGGGCATCGGACCGCCCAGGCCCGACCCAGTGACCGGGGGCGTGAGGAAACCCGTCCCCGTATCCCCGGACCACGGACACGATCCGCGTCGCCGGATGCGGAGCGAACGCGGGCGACCAGGACATCCAAAACCGTTCGGGATGTCCGCAGTGCACAGGCTTGGGTCCAAGACTCACTCCTGCTCACTGATTAGGAACGGTAGAGCAGCGAGGTGCCGAGCAGCGACAGGATGACCGGGACGGTGGCGGCGCGCAGCTCGACCAGGGCGAAGACGACCAGCGAGGCGACGGTGATGAGCAGGATCACCGCCACCGACCAGGCGGCCGCCGACCGGACCGGGGGCGGGAGCATCAGGTACGGCCTGCGGTGGTCCTCCCGGCGCCGGTCCGGCACGCCGCCGGACGGGGGATCCCCCGGCATGCCCACCTCCGCCTGGTGCGATCGGTCCACGTCGTCCCATCTCAGCAGACGATCCGACCGGCCGCCCGCTGTGCCGGACCTCCGTCGCGGCCGGAGCGGCGGGCTGCCCGGACCGGTGGTCGCCGGCCCGGGCCCGCGCGTTCCTCAGCGCCCGCCGCTCACTCGTGGAACTCGAACGTCCAGGCCTGCTGCCGGTCGTCGACGTCCAGCGGCCGCAGGGCGGTGCGCGGCGGGAAGATGTCCAGCACGCTGAAGTCGAGGGCCAGTTCGCGGCCGTCCACCGGCCCGCCGGGGACGACGACGTGGAAGGTGTTCCGGCCCGCCGCCTGGTAGAGCGCCCACTCCCGGGGCTCGCCGGAGCCGATGACCTCGGTGTTCTCCTGCGGCGGGCCGTCGTAGCCGGCGTAGGCCGGGTGCCGGAGGTTGCGCAGCCGGACGTTGCCGTTGTCCAGCGCCTCCAGCTCCCACTCCTGCTCCCCCGGCTCGCCGCCGGGCGGGAGGACCACCACGGGGTCCTTGACCCCGGACAGCGTGAGCAGCTGCCCGTTCGGCTTGGTGACGGCGTAGACGCCGTTCGGAAGAGGTGCCACGGCGGACTCCACTCGCTCGCGCGGCGCCGCTCCCGGCGCCGCAGTTCGATGAATGGCCCGATTCAACCCGCCGCGGATCGGCCGCACACGGACGAAACGCCCGTCGCCACCCGATCGAGACCCCGCACCCGCACACCAGCACGACCACCGCAGACGCGTGCTACCCCGCGCACTCGATGCGGACCTCGCCGCCGCCCGCGAAGGCCAGCACCCGCTCCGCCTCGGCCTCCGCCTCGCGCCGGTCGTCCTTCCGCAGGGCCGCGTACGGACGGACCAGGACCGTGCGCTCGCCGCCCCGGCCCTCCGTGAGCTGCCAGCTCCCGGCCGCCATGCCGTCCACCAGCAGGATGCCGAGCACGATGCCGTTCTGCGTCATCAGCCGCGGCCGGTACTCCTCGGGCAGCACCCGGGTGCGGTCGGCGTGCGAGAGGACCAGGTTGTCGAAGGGGGCGACCAGCCGGACCGGCGCCGGCACCGACGGGTCGGGCCGGGGCGCGTCGGGCAGGTCGTAAAGCAGCCGGCCGTGCTCGTCGCGGAAGGTGACCAGGCCGGGGGCGAGCCGCTTCAGCACCGGGCCGAGCCGGCTGAGGCCGCACCACTTCTGCAGGTCGGCGACGCCGGCCGGGCCGAACGCGGCGAGGTAGCGCAGCGCCAGGTCGTCGAGCGAGGGCGCCGGGTCGAGCGGGCGGCCGAGCCAGTGCTCGGCGGTGGTGTGCGCGGCGGCGCCGCTCCGGCCCCAGATCCCGCGCGGCGGCACCTGGACCAGCGGCAGGAAGCAGCGCGCGGCCTGGGCCAGGGCGCCCGGGTCGCGGCCCGGGCGGGACTCCGCGAGCAGTGCGCCGAGCTGCTGGAAGGTGCGCGGCTGCGCCTCCACCAGCTCCCGGGCCTCGGCCGCGACCGCGTCGAGGTCGACGCCGTCCAGCAGCTTGCCGTGGTTGCCGCGGAAGCCCTGCTCCAGGACGGGCTGCACGAGCGGGCGCAGCGTCAGGCAGTCCTCGGCGGTGACCAGGTGGATGGTGCCGCGGTGGAGCGCGATCCGGACGGCTTCGCGCCGCTCGATCGGCTCCGTCAGGTGCTCGGGGGCGAAGCCGTCCAGCCGGGCGAGCAGGCCGAGGTAGGGCGGCTGCGGGGCGGCCTGGGCCTGGAGTCCGCCGAGGTGGCGGACCATGGCGGCGGCCGTCATGGTGCTGCGGGCGAGCAGGTGCTGACGGGCCAGCAGGGCGCGGTTGAGCGCGCGGGTGGTGAGGACGGCCGGTTCCGCGGTCACCGGCGGCCGTCCAGGACGGAGCGGAGCAGGCCGATCCGGTTGCTGGTGATCGAGTCCACGCCGGCCGCGCGGAGCCTGCGCATGGTGCGGCGCAGGTCGGCGGTCCAGGTGGAGACGGCGAGCCCGGCGTCGTGCGCCTCGGCGGTGAACGCGGGGGTGGCGAGGCCGAACGGCGGGTTGAGGTAGCGCGGGCGCAGGTCGTCCAGCAGGGCGCGGACGGGCAGCCGGGGCTGCTTCCAGGTGAGCGCGATCTCGGCGTCGGGGGCGAGCGCGCGGACGGCGAGCATCGCGGTGGCGGGGCCGCAGAAGGCGACCCGCTGCTCGGCGCCGAGGGCGGTGACGGCCTCCCAGGTGGCGGCGGCGGGGTGCGGGTCGTCCAGGTCGATCAGCAGGCGGGCGGCCGGGGTGGCGGCGACGGACTTGACCGCCTCGGCGAGGGTGGGGACGGTGAGGTCGCCGTCGCGCAGCCCGGCCAGCTGGTCCGCCGTGACCCGGCGCAGCTCGCGCGGGTCGCCCCAGAGGCGTTCGAGGGTCGCGTCGTGGAGCAGGACGGGCACGCCGTCGCGGGTGAGCCGGACGTCGACCTCGACGGCGTCGGCCCCGGCGGCGAGCGCCGACTCGATCGAGGGCAGGGTGTTCTCGCGGTACCGGTACGGGTCGCCGCGGTGGGCGACGGCGAGCACCGGGCGGCGGCCGGCGGGGTTCGGTGCGTTCACGGCGGATGCGTTCACGGGGTGGGCGGTCCTCGGGGCCTTCATCGGGGTGGCGGTCGGGGTGGTGCCGGGCGGAGCGGCGGAGGCGGTCATCGCACCAGCCCGGCGAGCCACGGGGTGAGGTCCTGGTGGGTGACGGCCTCGCGGTAGGAGGGCTCGCCGGGGACGGTGACGACCAGCGTGCAGGCGGGCGGGAAGGTCCGCTGCCTGACGTGGACGAGTCCGCTCCAGACCGCGTCGAGGAAGGCGGGCACGCTGTCGCGCGGCACGTCGAAGGCGATGCCCTCGACGGTGACCACCGCCTCGTCGTGGACGAAGAGCCGGACGTCGGTCGCGGGCCGGCCGCCGATCTCCAGCAGCGCCTCGTGGGGTATCGCGTCGAGCTCACCGCCGCCGTCGGCGCCGACCAGCCCGGCGAAGGTCTGGTCGCGGCCGATGTCGTGACCGGCGCGGACCTCCCGACCGTGCCGGGCGGCCATCGCCTCGACCGCGAACACGGCGCTCTGGGTGGACGGCAGCGGCGGGTGGGGCATCGGGCGGCGGTCCTCTCGTCGGGTCTCTGCGGTGCGCCTCAGCGCAGTTCGATCATCACATTGGTCGACTTGATGACCGCCGTCGCGGGCGCGCCCGGCACCAGGTTGAGCTCCTCGGCGGACTCCCGGCTGATCAGCGACACCACCCGGAACGGCCCGGCCTGGATCTCCACCTGCGCGGCCACGTCACCGAGCACCACGTCCGTGACGATGCCCGGGAACCGGTTGCGGGCGGAGGACGGCCGCCCCTCGGCCTCGGCGTTCTCCGGGCGGGCCAGCTCCCGTGCGAAGGCGGCCAGCTGGGCACCGGGGATGATCCGGTGGCCGTGCTCGTCGCGCTCGGCGGCGACCCGGCCGGCGTCCACCCAGCGCCGCATCGTGTCGGCGCTCACGCCGAGCATCGCCGCCGCCTCACCGATCCGGTACGGGTTGACCGGCGCCCCGGACTGGCTCATCTACGACTCCTGACGACGGTTCGGTGGTTCGGTGGTTCGGTTGCGGTCGTGCGGCGGCCCGGCGGACGGCGTGGCACGCCCGGCCCCGCCGCCATCCTGCCGTACCGGGCACCCGCCCGGCCAAGCGGAGCGGCCCGGCACGCACCCGGACGGCACGACCGGGTCGGCCGCCACGACGGCGGCCCCGGCTACGGCTCGCCGAAGACGTCCCTCCGGACGGCGTCGCCGGCGGTGAGGACGGCGCCGGC
>NZ_JBEYVJ010000238.1:0-11584 GCF_040643935.1 Kitasatospora sp. NPDC047058
CAGACGGGCGCGGGAGTGTCCGAGCGGAGCGCTACCGTGCGGGCATGACCGAGACGACCGGCGACGACCGCAGCTTCCCGCCCGCCCTGGCCGAGCCGGGCTGGGTGGTGATCAGGACGAGGAGGCGCACTGGCTGTGACATGCGCCGAAGCCTAGATGCACCGGCCCGGCCGCGAAACGGCATTTCCGGGCCGGCAGAGCGGCTACCCGACGGGGCGCGGCGCCCCCGCCCGGTCACGTCGCGGTGGGGAGGTGGCGTGCTGCCACGAACCGGGCGAGCGTCCGAAGTCCCGTGAAGTAGGAGGTGCAGTATGCCTCGTTGATCAGGGGCAGGGTCTTGTCGAGGTCGGCGATACACCTCCAGAGGACGGCGACGCCAGCGCTCTCGAGTCCGCCGTCCACCTCGCTCTGAACGAGGCCCGCGATGTCGGCGTCCAAGAGGACCAGGTCCACGCCCTCGATGTCCACGCCGCGGAAGCTCGCGGGGAACGGTGCACGCCGGTGCTCCTCCCAGAGCCGGCCGAGCCGGTCTCCCGGCGGTGCTCCGCCAGTCCCGGCGGCGGTCGCTGCTGCCGCGGACGGTGGGCGGAGGAGCACGGAGACGGCGTCGAAGACGGCACGCACCATCGCGACGGCCCTGGTCGGTGTGAGGGCGCCGCTGGTCGCAGTGCCCTGGCCGAGGCTGTCGCGCAGTGAGCGGCAGGGCGCGAGTGCGGCTGCGAGCTCGGCCGTGATGAGCCTCGCGTCGGCGGCCGACTCGATCAGGTCCCCGAGGGGCTCGTCGACCGCCAGTCGCTCGGCCAGGACGTGCTCCAGGGCGAACAGGGAGTGCGTGACGGCCACGGTGGCGAACTCGTAGCGGTAGTAGGAATGCCGGATCAGCTCCCGGGAGGTTTCCAGGGCACTCATGACGTACATGGACGCCTCGCCCGGCAGGACCAGGTCGTCCACCAGGGCGTGCATACCCGCATAGTCCGGAGCGAGGTCGCGGGCGCGCGGGTCCGGTACCGGCAGGCGGAGGGGGCCGGGCACCGGCGGCAGGGTGTTCACCGTCGCAGTCTCGTCGTCCGAGTCGGCGGGGTAGCCGCCGAAGGTTTGGCCGAAGGCGGTGTCCAGGCGCCTGCGGGCGGTGTGCTCCAGCAGACCGACGAAGGCCTGGCGGTGCGGTGTCCGGCCCTGATGATTCCTTGTCGTCGGCGCCCAGGTGATCCGGCGTTAGGGACACGTTCTGATGGCGGTCGCCGGCGTCAGGATGCCGTCAAGATCGCAGGGTGACCCCTGGCCGGGCCGGTTGGCTGGAAGGCGCTGACAACCGGCGAACGACAGAGCGACACGGCGATGCGAGGACGGAACATGAACGGCAGCCACCGGGACGACGAACGGCCGCTGGGCCGGGTGGTGGTCGGGGTGAGCGGGTCGCTGGGCAGTCTGGCCGCCCTTCACCGGGCCGTGGCCGAGGCCCGCCGCACCGGAGCGGAATTCGTGCCCGTCCTGGCCTGGGAGCCGCCGGGCGGCGAGATCGGCTACCGCCGGTCCCCCTGCCCGCCGCTGCTGGCCGCTGTCCGCGCGGCCGCCGAGCACCGGTTGACCGCCGCGCTGGAGACGGCCTTCGCGGGCGGTGACCCCGGTGTGGCACTGAACCCGGTGGTGGTCCGCGGCGAGACCGGACCCGCGCTCGTTGCTGTTGCCGACCGTGCGGACGACCTTCTCGTGGTCGGGCAGAGCGGTGGCCTGCTGCGGCGTCGGCTGCGCCGTTCGGTGACCGCGTACTGCGTCCGCGAGGCCGGCTGCTCGGTGCTCACCGTCTCCAAGCCGGAGCTCCAGCACGAGCTGGAGGTGCTGCACCGGCGCAACCGGTGGCACCTGCCGGTCGGGCCCGCGCCCGAGTTGGTCCTGGCGAAGGGATAGCCGCGCCGTGCGGATGTATTCGGCCCGCCCCGGCGGCAACGGGTTCCACCCGGTGGTGGACCGGCTCCCGGTCTCGATGTCCGGCACGGTGACGCTGGTTGCCGGCGGGGCGCTCGCGCTCGGCCTGGGGTGGCTCGGGGAACTGCACTCCGGCTGGTTCGCCTCCATCGCCTACACCGGGCTGGCTGCGCTGGCCGGCGCGTTCTCCCGGCCGCCCGCGGCGCCGATGATCGGTCTCGCCGCCTGGCTGTGCTGCAACGCCTTCGCGGAGCACCGCCACGCCGAACTCGGCTGGGCCGGCCCCGCTCCCGAGGCCGGCCACCTCGCCCTCTTCACCACGGCCGCTCTGCTGCTGTCGTTGCCTGCCGCCCTGCCCCGTCGGGCGGTCCGCGTGGAGCATCTGCCCCTCCCCGGGCGCCACCGGAGCCGCCTGGGCTGACGGCGCCACGCCGCCTCCGGACGGCCACCGGAGGCGGCCCTTCCGCTGCGCAGTCTGCTCGCGCCGGCCGAACGAACACGCCGCCCTGGGATGAGTGGCCCGCCGGTCTATCGCGGGTCGCGGTCGAACCGCACCATCGACCAGCGGTAGCCGAGCACGGTCAGGCCGACGCACCAGGCGAGGGCGATCCACCCGTTGTCGCCCTTCGGCCTGCCCCGCGACCGCACCATCATCATGGGCTCCCACATCGACGTGTAGGCAGCGGGGGCAGGGCCGGCACACCGCCCTGCTGTACCCCGGTGCGAGGTGGGAACGTCCGGAAAGAACCTCGCCCGCCGACTTCAGTGGGTGATCATCCGAGGACGGTCTGCCGGACCGGGCTGACCCGCAAGGGTTCCGTCAAGACGGCCGTCGACCGCGTCAAGGACGCGTCAGGACAGGCCGACGGGAGAGCGGCCGCACCTAGCGTGAGCTGCGAAGAACGGTTCGCCGCTCGGGCGTGGGGCCTGGCGGCGAACCGTTTCCTCAGCGCGGCCGCCGAGGCTGTCAACGGACTGTCAGGGAGCCGTCAGGGCCGGTCGGCCGGGCTTGCCCCGGCTCCACGGCGTGACGTTGGACGGGGACATGCACCGACCGACACGCCACCACGACCGCCCGCCGCATACGCGGCCGCGGGTCGTCGCCGTCGCGGTCGTCACCGCCGTCCGGTAGGACCGGCCTCCCCGCTCCGCTGCCGGTCGTGCGCACGGGCCCGGCGTGCTGTTGCGCCATGCCCCGCGCCGCTCATCGCCATCCGACCCTGCCCCGTCCTTGCATCGACGGCCCCGTGGGCGTCCGGCACTGTGCCGCGCCCAAGTTCGCCGACCAGCTCGTCGGCCACGCCGCCTGAAGGCCGCGTCATCGCGCCGGGCGTCAAGATCACGTCAGGGCCGGAGAGGTCGGCGTCAGGAATGCGTAGGAAGCGGCGGACGAGGTTCCGGGCCGCCGCACGATCGTCACAACCACGATCGCTGGAGCCACGGATGTCCGAACTCACCACCCCAGCCGTCACCGCCGAGCCCGCACCACCGGATACCGGAGTCGGACCCGACGAGTGTCACCGTCTCACCGTGCTCGGCGGACTGTCCGCGCTGTCGCTGGACGCGATGGCGTCGGTGGCGTACGGGCCGGAGTCGATCGTGCTGGTGCTGGCCGCGGCCGGCGGGTACGGGCTGGGGTTCACGCTGCCGGTGACGGTGGCGATCGCGGTGCTGCTGGCGGTGCTGGTGGCCTCGTACCGGCAGGTGATCGCGGCGTTCCCGGACGGCGGCGGCTCGTACGCGGTGGCGAAGGCGCACCTGGGCCGCCGGACGGCGCTGACGGCGGCGGCCTCGCTGGTGATCGACTACGTGCTGAACGTGGCGGTCTCGGTGACGGCCGGAGTGGCGGCCCTGACGTCGGCGGTGCCGGGCCTGTACGACGACCGGGTGTGGCTCTGCCTGGGCGTGCTGGCGCTGGTCACGGCGGTGAACCTGCGCGGGATCGCGGAGTCGGCGCGCTGGTTCCTGGCTCCGACGGCCGTCTTCGTGCTCTCGATCCTGGCGATCATCGTGGTCGGCCTGTTCCGGGACGCGCCCGCGAGCACCGCGGCCGCCGCCGGGCACGCGTCCGTCCTGTCTGACAACGCCACGGCCGTGGGCGCGCTGCTGCTGCTCAAGGCCTTCGCGGCCGGCTGCTCGGCGCTGACCGGCGTGGAGGCGGTGGCCAACGCCGTCCCGTCCTTCCGCGCGCCCGGCGTGAAGCGCGCGCAGCACACGGAGGTTGCGCTCGGCGCCCTGCTGGGCGTGATGCTGATCGGACTGGCGGTGCTGATCGGCCGCTTCCACCTGCAGCCGGTCGAGGGCGTCACCGTCCTTGCCCAGCTCGCGGACGCCTCGCTCGGCCACGGCGTCGGCTTCTACCTGGTCCAGTGCGCCACCGTCGTCCTGCTCGGGCTCGCCGCCAACACCTCCTTCGGCGGGCTGCCCGTCCTGCTCCACCTGCTCGCCCGCGACAACCATCTGCCGCACGTCTTCTCCCTGCGCGCCGACCGCCAGGTCCACCGGCACGGCGTGCTCTTCCTGGCCGTGGTCTCCGGCGTGCTGCTGGTCGGCTCGGGCGGGGACGTCAACAGCCTGGTCCCGCTGTTCGCGATCGGGGTGTTCGTCGGCTTCACCATCTGCCAGGTCGGCATGGTCCGCCACTGGTCGCACGAGAGACCCGTCCGCTGGCGCGCCAAGGCCGCGCTCAACGGTTTCGGCGCCCTGCTCACCGGCACCGCCGCCCTCGTCGTCACCGGCACCAGGTTCACCGAGGGCGCCTGGGGCATCTGCCTGGCCCTGCCCCTGCTCGTCCTCCTCTTCGAGGCCGTCCACCGCAGCTACGCCCGGATCGGCGAACACCTCGGACTCGGCCGCATCCCCGGACCGCTCACCCCACAGCGCAGCCTGGTCGTCGTCCCCGTCACCGCCATCACCCGCCTCACCCGCGACGGCCTCTCCGCCGCCCTCTCCCTCGGCGACGAAGTCCTCGCCGTCACCGTCGTCCACGACCGCATCGCGACCGACGCGCTGCGCCGGGACTGGGAGCTGTGGCAGCCGGGCGTGCCGCTGCTGGAGATCGAGGACGGTCACCGCCGGCTCGGCCCGCCGATCGTCGCCCTCGTCAACCGGCTCGCCGCCGAACGCGCCTACGACCGCCTCACCGTGCTGATCCCCGAGGTCGAACCGGCCCGCCCCTGGCAGCGTGCCCTGCAGAACCGGCGCGGCGCCGTGATCGACCGCGCCCTGCGCCGCCACACCGATGCGGTGGTCTGCCGGCTCCGGATGCGGATGTAGTGGCAGGGCGGGTGCCCGCCGCGCCGGTCACCACCCGCGCCGTGACCGCCACCGTCGTGGCTCCGTCCGATGCCTTGCCCCGGTGAATTCTTACGGAACCGGAACGCCTGCCGGTCTGCAGGAGCTTCCGGAAGGGAGGCCACGTTCGCCTGTGCCATCATCGGCCGACCAGTCCGTTTGATCTTCCTGACATTTCGCCGAACGAAGGAGAACGCCTTGGCAGGGACGTCTTCCGGCCGCCATATCGAGATCGCCTGGCCCGATATCGGCATAACCGTGACCGCGGAACTCGACGGCCGCAACCCTGCCCTGGCCGATGCGTTATGGGAGGCGTTGCCCTACCGGAGTCTCCAAGGACATGCCCTGGTGGCCGGAGAGCACCTCTACCACGTGGCGCCGATTCCTTCGCTGCTCCACCTGCCCGCAGACCACAAGATCGCCGACCGGCGCGAAGCGCCGGACGGGACGGTGTTCTGTTCCGCTCTCCAACACCTGGGCATCAAGTACGGTGCACTCACCGAACCCATGCCGGCCACTCCGGTGGGCCGGATCCGCGAGCAGGACATGCCCGCTCTGGCCGAGGCCGGCAGCGCCGTCTGGGACGCGGTCTACTCGACGAAGAAGCCGATCACGGCCGAAGTCCGGAGGAAGGGCGAGCAGGGCGGCCACCGCATTCCGCGCCTGTACACCTCCGACAAGGAGGTCGGCGCCCTGGTCGCCGACATCCATGCCGAGACCGAGAAGATCTGGCTGACGGAACCGTCCGAACTCGGCGAGATCCATCGCGGATACATTCCGTCCGGAGCCGGTACGTTCGAGACCGTCCTTCCCACGCTGCTGTTCGTCAACGGCGAGATCCGCCCCCTCGGCTACGCCTCCTATGGCGGCCTCGTGCGCGGGGCGGCCCAGGGCATGCCGATCGGAGCCCTGCAGCACATGGCGCGCCTACTCGTCGGCGTCCCCGCAGAATTCCTTGGCTACTGCGGCCTGGAGAAGCTGTGGCACTTCACCCGGCGTTTCCTGGCCCTGCTCGACGAACTGGACCACGCCGACTTCATGGCCGTCACCAGTCAGATGGCCCTCTACCTCAACTGCCTCGGCGGCTGGAGCCTTCACCTGTACCCGTGGACGACCGGTGACCACCTTCGCCGGCAGCCGACCGGCCGGACGGGCGGCCAGGCATGAACACGCTGCCCGAGCGCGCCGGCACAGTCATCATCGGCGGAGGACTGATCGGGACCTCGATCGCCTGCCACCTCGCCGAAACCGGCGAGAACACCGTGCTCCTCGAACGATCCACCCTCGGATCCGGCTCCTCCGCAGCCACCGCGCACGTCGCCCGCACCTACTTCCCCGGCGACCCCTGCACCGGCTCCCTGGCCGTGCGAAGCCTGCGCGCCTACCACAGCTTCACCGCCCGTACCGCAACTTCCCTGGGGCTGCGCCGTGTCGGATTCCTCGTGCTGTTCGACGAAGAAGAGCAGGTGCGGACGTTCAAGGCCGACCACGATGCACAGCGGGAAGCCGGAGTGGACGTGTCCCTGCTCACCCCGGCCGAAGCCCTGGCGCTCAATCCGCTGATCGACGAGCGGTCCATCGTGGCTGCCGCATGGTCCCCGGAGGCCTACGACTGCGACCCGTCCGCGGTCGTCCGCGGCTACGCCACAGCGGCCCGGGCGGCAGGCGCGCGGGTGGTGACCCACACCCCCGTCACCGCCATCAGCAGTGCCGGGCGCGTCACCACACCCGCAGGCGACATCCTGGCCGGCACCATCGTGTGTGCGGCAGGACCGTGGTCGCGTGAAGTGGCCTCGATGGCCGGCATCGACCTGCCGGTCGACACCTATCCGGTCGAACTGCTGCTCACCGGCCTGCCTTCCACGCCGGTCGGCGCCCTCCCGATGACTCTCCATGCCACCACAGGCCTACGGATCCGCGCATGGAATGATCGGGTCCTTGTCGGAATGGGACGCCCCCGGCCCGGCGAAGGCCGAACCGCCTGGCTCACACGCGTTGCCCGGCAGCTCGGAACCCTCTACCCCGCCCTGGACGGCATCGGCCTGCACCGGGGCTGGAGCGGAGCCTTCGACGCCACCCCTGACAACACCGCCCTCATCGGCGCTCACCACGCCCGCCCGTTCCTGTGGGCGGCCGGGTTCTCCGGCCAGGGCCTGTGCCAGGCCCCGGCGGCCGGTGAAATCATCCGCGACCTGGTCGTCAACGGCCGGGCGCGGCAGGGTGGATCCGCTCTCCGGACGTCATCGGGCAGTTGATCCGGCAACTGGTTGAGGGTGTTCTGGGCTCCCTACCGGCCAGGGGCGGTCGTCGGCGGGGTGTCCAGCACCCGGAAGGAGATGCCCGCCGCGACCAACCGGTCGATCAGCGGCCGGCCCATCGCCACCGCCGTGGTCAGCTGCCCTGCCACGGGCGGCAGGTCGTCGTACGACAGGCAGAGCGCCGACTCGGCCAGCATCTTCGCGGTCTCCTGGTAGCCGGGATCGCCGCCGGACACCTCGGTGAGGACCGTCCGCCCGCCCGGCGCCCGCGCCACGAACCGCACGGCGAACCACGACCGTGCCCGCTGGTCCGCACTGGGTCCGTCGCCGGGCTTGCGCAGCCGCCCCAGGGCCCGGCGCAGCACCGGCAGCTGGGCAGCGAGGGCGACCGCCACTACCGCGGCGATACCGCCGAGGGCGATCGGCAGCCGCTTCACCGCCGCGTAGTGCGCGTAGCCGAAGTCCGGGCCGTACTCGTCCAGTGCGGCGGCCGAGCGGGACACCACCTGCGGGTCGATCGAGGGCATCGGTACCGCCCAGGCCCGGGCCGCCCGCGACCGGTGCGGCCGGCCGGCCTGTGTGCGGATCAGCCGTCCGTCGGGCCGGGGCTCGGCGGCGCGGCGCGCCCGGGCGGCCCGGGCCATCGCCCGCGGTCGGGAGAAGGCCGTCATCGCGGAGGCGAAGGTGCCGCCGGAGATGGTGCCGCCGGCACGGACGAAGCCCTCGACCGAGACCCGGGTCGCCGGGCCGCCGCGGCGCAGCAGTTCCTCGACGGTGAACAGCACACCGAGGTCGTGCGGCACCGAGTCGAAGCCGCAGGCGTGCACCAGCCGCGCGCCGGTGGCCACCGCGCGCTCGTGGTGCCGGAGGTACATCAGGTCGACGAACTCCGGCTCGCCGGTGAGGTCGACGTAGTCGGTGCCGCTGTCCGCGCAGGCCGCCACCAACGGCTCGCCGTGCCGCAGGTACGGGCCGACCGTGGACACCACCACCCGGGCCGAGGCGGCCACGTCGCGCAGCGCCCCGCGGTCCGCGGCGTCCGCGATCAGCAGCGGAAGGTCGGCGCAGCGCGAGTCGATCTGCGCCAGCTTCGTCCGGACGGCGGCGAGTCTGCGTTCGTCCCGCCCGGCGAGTGCCCAGCGGCAGCCCTCCGGCGCGGCCCGGGCCAGGTACTCGGCGGTGAGCCCGCCGGTGAACCCGGTGGCTCCGAACAGGACGAGGTCGTACGGACGCGGCTCGGCCATCAACAGTCCCTACTTGCGGGTAATCGACTGCGTCACGCTAGGAGCCTGTCGGGGCACTGTCAACGGTCTCGGCCGTCGGTGGCGCCGCGCGCCCGGTGCGCAATGCCGTCGATGCGGGCCTGAGCGCCCTCGGATGTGATGTGTACGCAGCTTGGTCGGAATGTCGGATTTGTTCTATATTCGCGCACGCGGCGGGGCATCTTGACGACACCTTAACGCGACCCCTTAACGGCCTCCGTTGCTCCTTCTGCACGCTCCCGATGTGCCGCTGACCTGGGAATATGTCGATCCGAGCGCATGTGCCGACGGTACGCCCTTGATCGTATGGGCTGCTTGTCTTAACGCTGGAGCGCCATACGCTCGCCGGTGTGTTCAACGTGCCCCAGGCGCTCAAGCGCCTAGTGATCGGCAGAGCCATGCGCAGCGAGGAGCTCGGCGAGACGCTGCTCCCCAAGCGGCTGGCGCTGCCGATCTTCGCTTCCGATCCGCTCTCCTCGGTCGCCTACGCGACCCAGGAGATCCTGCTGGTGCTCACCGTCGGTGGCACCGCCTTCCTGTACCTGACCCCGTGGGTCGCGGCCGGTGTGGTCGCGCTGATGGCGGTCGTCGTGATGTCGTACCGCCAGGTCGTGCACGCCTACCCGAGCGGAGGCGGCTCGTACGAGGTGGTGTCCCGCAACCTGGGCGCCAACTCCGGCCTGGTGGTGGCCGCGTCGCTGCTGGTCGACTACGTGATGACGGTCGCGGTGTCGGTGGCCTCCGGCGTCGACAACATCATCTCGGCGTTCAACGGGCTGGCGGACTACCGCGTGCCGATGGCCGTCGGCTTCGTGGCGCTGCTGGCGGCGATGAACCTGCGCGGTGTCCGGGAGTCCGGCAAGGCCTTCGCGGCGCCGACGTACCTGTTCATCGGCGCCATCCTGCTGATGATCATCACGGGCCTGATCAGGGCGCTCTTCGGGGACACCCCGGTCGCGGAGAGCGCGGCCCTCGGGATCGTCCCCGTGGACGGCAAGGACACCCTGGCCGGGCTGGGCCTGCTGATGCTGGGCCTGCGGGCGTTCGCCTCCGGCTGCACGGCGCTGACCGGTGTCGAGGCGATCTCCAACGGCGTGCCGGCCTTCCGGGCACCCAAGTCGAGGAACGCCGCCACCACGATGAGCGTCATGGGCATCACCGCCATCGTGATGTTCGTCGGGGTCACGGCGCTCGCGCTGATGGCGAAGGTGCATTACGTCGACGATGCGTGCCAGCTGACCGGCATCGCCGGGGGCTGCTCCGGCCACACCCAGCAGACCGTGATCGCCCAGCTGGCGGCCGCGATCTTCGGCGGCACCGACAGCATCCTGTTCTACGTCGTCCAGGCCGCTACAGCGCTCGTCCTGATCCTGGCGGCCAACACCGCCTTCAACGGCTTCCCGCTGCTGGCCTCGATCCTGGCCGAGCACCGCTACCTGCCCCGGCAGATGCACACCCGCGGCGACCGCCTGGCCTTCTCCAACGGCATCATCGCGCTCGCGGTGGTGGCCGGGGGCCTGCTCTGGCTGTACGGGGCGGACGTCACCAGCCTGATCCACCTCTACATCCTGGGCGTCTTCACCTCCTTCACGCTCTCCCAGATCGGCATGGTGAAGCACTGGAACCGGGTGCTGACCGGTGAGACGGACAACTCGGTGCGCGGCTCGGCCCAGCGCTCCCGGATCATCAACGCGCTCGGCGCCGTCACCACGGCGCTGGTGCTGGTGATCGTCCTGCTGACCAAGTTCACCCAGGGCGCCTGGCTGGCCGTGGTCGCGGCGGTCGTGCTCTGGGTGATGATGCGCGGCATCCGCCGGCACTACGACAGCGTGGCCGACGAGCTCGCGGTGGACGACCCGGACGCCGAGTCGGTACGGCCGTCCAGGGTGCACGGGATCGTGCTGGTCTCCAAGCTGCACAAGCCCACCCTGCGGGCGCTTGGCTACGCGGAGGCGTTTCGGCCGGACTCGCTGGAGGCGCTGACCGTTGCGGTGGAGAGCGACGCCACCCGGGAGCTGGAACGGCAGTGGGACGAACTGCGCGTCCAGGTGCCGCTGAAGGTGCTGGAGTCGCCCTACCGCGAGATCACCAAGCCGGTCGTCCAGTACGTCCGCGAGTACCGCCGCACCAGCCCGTCCGAGGCGGTGGCGGTGTTCATCCCCGAGTACGTGGTCGGCCACTGGTGGGAGCACCTGCTGCACAACCAGTCGGCGCTGTGGCTGAAGAGCCGGCTGCTGTTCACCGCGGGCGTGATGGTGATCAGCGTGCCGTGGCAGCTCTCGTCCGCACCACGTGCCGACCACCCGGCCCGCCGCGCACCCGGCTCGGTCCGTCGTGGCGAGCCCGCCCGGGCCAAGGGCGTCCCGGAGACGGAGAAGGTCTGATCCGCGTGCGGACAGGTGGTCCTGGGCAGCGCGCTGCCCGGGACCACCGGCACGTTCGGGCCCTGCAGCATCACCCTGCCAACCTCGTACCACGACGAAAGAGCAGCGCCCATGGCCCGCGACCTCACCCCCGGCACCGGCCCCCGCCGCGGCCGGCTGCCCTCCCTCGGCCGCCGCCACTCCCGGCGCCGCACTGTTCTGGGGTTCGCCTCGGGTCTGATCGTGCCCCTGCTGCTCACGGCCGTGCTTTCGCCGTTCGGGGCGGATCTGAACCTGACGACGGACGCGCTGATCTTCCAGCTCGGCGTGGTCGCCGTCGCCCTGCTCGGCGGCGCCTCCTCCGCCCTGCTCGGCGGCGCCTCCTCCGCCCTGCTCGGCGGCGCCTCCTCCGCCCTGCTGGCCTCCCTGGTCGCCTCGGTCCTGCTCAACTACTTCTTCATCCCGCCCGTCCACACCCTGA
>NZ_JBEYVJ010000239.1:0-11514 GCF_040643935.1 Kitasatospora sp. NPDC047058
CAGCCGATGAGGCCGAGCCGCTCTCCGCCCCCGTCGTGCAGGCGCCGGAGGAAGGCGAGCACGCCGGCGGAGCCGCCGGCCCAGGTGGCGCTCGCCCGGGTGAGGCCGGCGTCCGGGAACACCGGACGGGAGGGGGTGCCGCCGCTGCGGCTCAGGATGATCGCGGCGACGGTCCCGGCGGCGTCCCGGAACTCCTCGGCGCCGGACGCCCCGGCGACGTCCACCATCAGGTCGCCGACCCCGGACAGCCCGCAGCACTGGGTGACCAGCGGCATCCGCGGCGCCAGCGCGGCGCAGGTACGCGCGGCCTGCCGGGCGAGGGCGAGGTACCCGGGTTCGCCGAGGCGGTCGGCGGCCCGGACGAGCACCGCCCCGATCCCGGCCAGGCCCCGGCACCACGAGCCGTAGCGGCGGGTCGCCCCCGGGGCGGCCGCCGCGGCGACGATGCCCGGGGTGAGCGCGGCGAGCTGCGCGCACGCCTGCCGGGCCCGGCGGACGGCCGTGGGATCGCCGGTGGCGCCCGCGTACTCGAGCAGGAAGTACGCGACCCCGGCCTCGCCGTGGGCGAGCCCTTCGCGCAGGGCGGCGCTGCCGGTCGTGCCGGCGCCCGTGGGCGTCAGCCGGGCCGTGCCGGACGCCAGCATCCGCGCGCACTCGGCGGCGACGGCCAGGTGCCGCCCGGCGAGCCGGTGGTCGCCGGCCGCGAGGGCGTGGCGGGCGAGCAGCAGGCGGCCGGTGCCGATCCCGGCGACGCCCTCGATGAGGTCCGCTTCCGGTGGTCCGCCGCCGGGCCCCCGGGCCGGCAGGTCCGGGTGGTCCGGCGACGCGTCCGGGCGGAACGGGTCCGTTGTGCCGGTGCCCGGCGTCGTCGCCGCCTCGGCGAGGAAGAGCCCGACGCCGGTGCGGCCCGACCAGAAGCCCGGTGAGAGGTTCCGGGACTGGCCGGCCGTCCACTGTGCCAGGGCGGTGACGGCGTCGCGGACCCCGGGCCGGTGGAGGTGGCGGAGGAGTTCCAGCCCGAGTCCGGAGCTTCCGCCGTAGAGGTCGACCGGCGTGGGGACGGCCGTGCGGGCGGCGAGCACCGGGTCCGCGATCCGGTGGGCCTCGGCGACGCAGTACGCGGTGGTGTGCTCGATGATCTCCTGGAGCAGGCCGTCGTCGACGCGGAGCCGGCCGGGCCTGCGGGCCGACCGGGAGGCCTCGGCCGCCCGGGACGCCTCGGGTACGCCGGGTACCCCGGGTGCCCCGGTGCGGAGTCGGTCCGCGCCGGCGGTCCGGACGGCCGGATCGAGGCTCGTCAACGCGCCGACCGCCGCCCGGATCCGCCGGTGGCCGTCGCCGGGCAGCGCCCAGGCCAGGCCGGCCAGGGTGCGGTCCCGGTTGACGGCGTCGTCGGGGTCGACGATCACCGGGTCCAGGCCGGTGGCGGCGAAGCAGAGGGTCGCGCCCAGGGCGTAGTAGTCGTCGGCGGGTTCGGCCGGCCGGGTCGTGCGCCGGACCGGGGCGCTGTAGCCGGGGGTCGATCCGTCCGGCCCGGCGCCGCCCACGGCGCTGATCCCGAAGTCGACCACCCGGCACCGGCCGTCGGCGTCGAGCACGACGTTGTCGGGCTTCAGGTCACGGACGACCACGCCCCGGCCGTGGACGTCGTCCAGGACACGGAGGAGCCGGGCGGCCAGGCCGGAGAGCGTGCGCGACGGCCCGGTCCCGTCGTCCCGGTACGGGCCGTTCTCCTGGACGTCCCGCCGCAGGTCCCGCTCGCCGCAGCTGGTCATCACCAGGTACTCGTCCGCGCGGTGCCGGAAGTAGTCGAGCGCGCGGGGCACTCCCGTGACGCCGTCGAGCGCGGCCAGGACCGCCCGCTCGTTGCGCAGCCGGGCGCGGGTGTCCGCACCGGACTCGTCCTCGGCGACGAAGGCCCGGGCCTGCTTGACGACCACCGGCAGCCCGGTGACCCGGTCGACCGCGCGGTAGACGTTGCCCTGCGGCCTGCGCACGATGCCGCCGGTGACCCGGTAGCGGCCGCCGCCGAACCCGGGGGAGGAGCCCGGCCGGGCGTCGCCGCCGGACCGGTTCCCGAAGGGGTCCTCGGCCCAGGGCGGGCAGCGGTACGAACCGCTGGCCAGCCCGTCGAAGACCCGGCCGTCCGGGCCCGTCATGACCGACTCCAGCCGTCCGCTGCGGCCGGTCCGGTAGTCGCCGGTGAAGGGCCCGTAGCGGTAGTAGACGGGGGAGTGCGGGTCGACCCGGCGGTCGCTGACGATCTGCGGCCCCTCCCGGCCGCGCAGCACGGCGACCAGCTCGTCGGCGAGGCCGACGACGGTGCCGGGCGCCGGGTACACGGTGACGGCCTTCCCGACGGCGCCCGCTGCCGGCACACCGGAGTTGATCGCCCGCAGGGTCTCCGGGCCCAGGGCCCACTTCGCGTGGCAGACGTGGCGCAGCAGCACCGGCAGGACGAGGCCGGTCACGGCCTCCAGGTCGCCGGGCCGGGCCGAGACGTGCAGCTTCCAACCGTGGTCCATCGCCGGCATCCGCGGGTCGTTCAGGTACGACCAGGTGTCGTCGGACCACCTGCTGCGGCCGGCGATGGACCCGGGCACCGTCAGGAGTTCCGGTCGCAGGCGAAGCGGGTGGTGGCGGTCACCCACGGGTCGACGAGACACGCCGTGGCCTCGTGGTCGCTGCGGTCGTCGTCCTCGAACACGATGGTCTCGTCGTCGACCACCAGCGGACCCGCGTCGCGGATCTCGGCGAGCATGGCTACGGGCATGTGACGCCTCCAGGGTTTGCCGTGCGTCCGGCGGCTGCGCGGATCGGCCCCGCCGCGGACCGCCGGGCCCGATGGGGCCGCGGTCCTGATCCAGAAGGTAGGGAGGAATGGTGGACCTGACAAGGGGTCGGAACGCGTGAACTTCACACAGTGAACACAATTGTGAAGAAGTGGTGTGCCCGGTCGGGCCGGTCGCCGCTGCCGTCCGGCCCGGCCCGGGCGCGGTTCAGCCCGCCAGGAAGCGCTCCCGGTGCACCTGCTCCGGAGGGACGCCGGCCAGCAGCGCGGCCTGCCGGACCGAGTCGACCAGCGGCAGCGGGCCGCAGACGTACACGTCCGGCGCGGCGCCCGCGAGCCCGGTCAGCGCGGCGGCGAACAGGTCGGCGGGGGTGCCGGTCGGGCCGGACCACTCCGGGGTCGGCCTCCAGACGCAGACGTCGTACCGGAAGCCGGGCAACTCGGCGGCCACCGCGGCGAGTTCGCGGACCCCGAAGACGTCCTGCGGCTCGTTGACGCCGAGGAACAGCCGGGCCGGCTGCGGATCCTGCCACTCGGCCATCCGCCGGACCATCGCCGGCAGCGGGGCGAGGCCGGTGCCGCCGGCCACGAACCAGCGGGGCCGCAGGCCGGTCTCCCGCAGGCCGAAGGCGCCCTGCGGGCCGTGCACGGTCAGCCGGTCGCCCGGGCGGGCCCGATGGGCGAGGTAGCCGGAGAACGCCCCGCCCTCGCGCAGACGGACGAAGAACTCCAGCCGCCCCTCCCAGTTGCCGGTGTTGGCCGGGGAGTAGGCGCGCTTCACGTCACTGCCGGGAGGTTGCAGCTCCACGAACTGGCCGGGGTCGAACTGGCAGTCCGGGCCGTCGTCGAGGGTCAGCTCCAGCCGGACGGTGTCGTGCGCGACCGGCTCCAGTGCGGCGATGACGGCCTCCCGGGCGGGGATGCCGCCGTACAGGATCCGGGACTGCTCGTACGGCAGGTCGGCCGACAGCGGCCCGGACGGGTAGGTGCGGCAGAGCAGCACGCCGCCGTGCTCGCGTTCGCCCGCCGGGAGCGCCTGCCCGCTGTGGGCGCCGAGTTCGTACGCGCCGCCGGTGACCGTGGCGTGGCATGAGCCGCAGGTGCCCCGGCGGCAGGAGGCCGGCAGGGTGGCGCCGGCCTCCGCCGCGGCCTCCAGCACGCTCCGGCCGGGGGCGCAGGTGAAGTCCAGCCGCCCGCCGTCGGTCGTGGTCAGCACGACCAGAACATGCAGGTCCTCCATGGACGGGTGGGGGCCGTTCGGCCGGGACGGCAGGACGGAGGGCGGGCCGGTTCCGTGGAACGGATCGGGTCCGGGCGGCTTTCCGCCCGTCCAGAATGGGTGGAACCGTGACCGGCCGGCATGGGCCGTTGGACCCGTCACCAGGGCCGTGGGACCCTCGGGAGACGGACGCAGCCTTGGAAGACTGAGCCACGAGAGCACCTGCGACCATGCCGCCCCGGCACGGAGGGAGGCGCGTCATGTTCGCCGCAGCCACCACGCACAGGACCGCGGCCTCGCGCACGTCCCTGCGGCAGCACGTCCGCCGGGCCGTCGGCCGGGACCACAGCCCGCTCTGCCGCCCGCTCGACCGCTCCTACAGCCGCCTCGCGGCCGTGCAGACCCTGACCGTCCTCGCCGTGCTCGCGGTGGCGGCGGTCGCGGCACTGCTGGCGTTCCGCATCGAGACGCACACCGCGCAGCAGATCGCCCGGCACCGGCACGTGGTCACGGCCGTCACCACGGGCCCGGCGCAGTCGGACAACCCCCGGTCGGGCACCCAGCGTGACCACGCTGCGGCCCGCTGGACGTACCCGGCCGGGCCGGGCAGCGGGAGGATCCCCGTTCCGGAGGGCACCCGCACCGGGACGGCCGTCCCGATCGGGCTCGACGACTCCGGGGTCCCGGTGGCCGCGCCCAAGGGGACCGAGCAGATCGCGTCGGACGCCGTCCTCATCGGTCTCGGCACGGTCTCCGTGCTCGCGGTGGGCACGGAGGGCGCGTTCGCGCTGCGCCGCCGCGCGCTGGAACGCCGGGCGGACACGAGCTGGGAGGACGCCTGGGAGCAGGTGGAACCGCGCTGGACCGGGCGCCGCTGAGCGGCGCGGGCCCACCGCAGCACGGCCGGCGGCCGCGGCGGGCGGCGCGGACCGGCACGGCCGGCTCGGACCGGCTCGGATCAGCTCAGGCCGGCTCAGGCCGGATCAGACCGGCACGACGACGACGGTGCACTCGGCGTGCTGGACGACCGCCTGGCTGGTGGAGCCGAGCCGGCCGAGCGGGCCGCGCGGCTCACCGTGGCGGCCGATCACCAGCAGGCTCCGCCCGGCTGACGCCGCCACCAGCTCCTTCGCCGCGCCGGAGCGCACCACGGACGACGTGACGGTGACGTCCGGGAAGCGCTCGCGCCAGTCGGCCAGCACCTCGGAGACCAGCCGCTCGTGCTGGGCCTCGATGTGCGACTCCTCGTACACCACGGGGACCTCGTGGCCCGGGCCGAGGAGCAGCGGATACGTCCAGGCGTGGACGACGGACACGGGCAGCGAGTGGCGTTGGGCCTCCAGGAAGGCGTACGCGAGCACGGGCTCCTCGTGTTCCTTGCCCTCGATCCCGACCACCACGCCCGGCTCCAGCGGGTCCTGCGGTGCGCGCACGACGGCGACCGGGCAGGGTGCGTGCCCGGCGACGTGGAGACTGGTCGAGCCCAGCAGCAGCCGGGGGAACCCGCCGGAGCCGCGGGCGCCGACCACCAGCAGCGCCGCGTCCGCCGCCGCGCCGGTCAGCGCCTCGCGCGGCGAACCGTCCACCAGCTCGGCCGCCACGGTGACCTCCGCGTACCGGGCGGCGACCCGCGTCCACTCCCGGTCGAGCAGCTGGGCCTCGGCGTCCTCGGCGCCACCGGACCGGGCGTGGACGAGCCGGAGCTCCGCCCGCCGGAGCGAGGCCTCCTCGGCGGCCCAGTCGACCGCGGCCAGGTTGGGCTCGGACGGGTCCACGCCCACTACGACGGATTGGTTCATCGTCGGCACCTCCGTACCGCCTCGACCGGCCCCGCCCTCAGGCTATGCCGATCACCGGACGAGCACCCGCCCGCCGGAGCGCGGCACCGGGCCGGGCAGGCCCGCGCCGGACCGGCCAGGGCAGGGACCCTCCGGCCCGGTGGACGGCCCGGTGGACGGCCCGCCGCCGGGGACGGTGATTGCGCCGAACGGCCCAAGCGCCACCCCGGGCCCCGGTCGCACGCTGGAGATGGTGCACCACCCGCGCCGGGCCGACGACGCCCCGTCGGCCGGCCCGGCACCTCCCCGCAGCCCGAGAGGGGCGATCACGACATGAAGGCGCTCACCTACCACGGACCGGGTCGCCGCACGTGGGGCGAGGTCCCCGACCCCGCCGTGAGCGACCCCGAGGACGCGGTCGTCCGCGTCGACGCGGTCACCATCTGCGGCACCGACCTGCACATCCTCAAGGGCGACGTCCCCGAGGTCACGGAGGGCCGCATCCTCGGCCACGAGGCCGTCGGCACCGTCACCGCGACCGGGCCCGGCGTGCGGACGGTCACGGCCGGCGACCGCGTCCTGGTCTCCTGCATCTCCGCCTGCGGCCGCTGCGCCTACTGCCGCGCCGCGGCCTACGGGCAGTGCACCGGCGGAGGCGGCTGGATCCTCGGCCACCTCGTCGACGGCTGCCAGGCCGAGTACGTCCGCACCCCCTTCGCCGACACCTCCCTGCACAGGCTGCCCGACGACGTCACCGACGAGCACGCCCTGCTGCTCGCGGACATCCTGCCCACCGCGTACGAGGTCGGCGTCCGCAACGGCCGGGTCGGCCCCGGCGACACCGTCGTGGTCGTCGGTGCCGGGCCGATCGGACTCGCGGCGATCCTCACCGCGCGGCTCTACAGCCCGGCCCGCATCGTCGCCGTCGACCTCGCGCAGAGCCGCCTGGACGCCGCCGCGCGGTTCGGCGCCGACACCGGGCTCACCGTCGCCGAGGCCGCCCCGGAGGCCGTCCGCGCGCTGAGCCGGGACGGCCTCGGTGCGGACGTCGCGATCGAGGCGGTCGGCGTCCCCGAGTCCTTCGAGCTGTGCACCCGGGTGGTCCGCCCCGGCGGGCGGGTCGCCAACGTCGGTGTGCACGGAAAGCCCGCGGTCCTCCACCTGGAGGAGCTCTGGATCCGGAACGTCACCATCACCACGGGGCTGGTCGACACCCGCAGCACCCCGATGCTGCTCGGCATGCTGGCCGCCGGCGGGCTGGACGTGTCCGGGCTGGTCACGCACCGCTTCGGCCTCGACGAGATGCAGGAGGCCTACGACGTCTTCGCCGATGCCGGTGACAACGGCGCCCTCAAGGTCGCACTCTTCCGGACGTGACCCGCTCCGGACGTGACCCGCTCAGGGCGTGACCCGCTCAGGGCGTGACCCGCGGACACGCCCTGACGGAAGGGCCGGACGGACGGAAGGGCCGGAGGCGGCGGTGTCCGGCACCGCCGCCTCCGGCCCCTGCGCGCCGACCGACCGGGTCGGACGACCGCCCGGTCAGCCCGGCGACTGTTCGCGCGTCGTGTGCAGGGCCTCCTTGATGCTCTGCACGACACCCGCGACGGCGTGGGTCATGACGCCGGCGACCATGAACAGGGCACCGATGATGATCCATCCGCCCGTCTCGCCGGCGCTGAGACCGGCCGCGGGCGCGGGCCGGCCACCCGCCGGGGTGCGCTGAGGCGTGGGGCTCGTCATGCTCCTGGCGATCCCGAAGACGCCTCGCAGCGCGTGCATGATCGCGCCGACGACGAGGGCCACGAAGCCGACGACGAGCCACCCGACCCGTCCGAGCTCGTCGGTCCCGGGCGTGACGACGGGTGCTGGCGTCCGGTGGCGGATGTTGCTCATCCGTCTCGCCTCCTTACGCGTGGTGGCGGTGGACAAGTCCCTCTCCGTAGACCTTCGCACCCCACGGCCCGGAGGCCCAGGGCTGTTCGGCCCAATCGGAGGGGCCGGACGGCCACGGGCGGGACCGCGGCCCGGGCTGCGGTTCACCCGGCCGGCCCCGGCCGGCCGTGTCCCCGCGCACGCCGTGCGGGTGCAGAACCTAGATTCGGGCGGGATGCACCTTCCGTGCCGTCCTTGCCCGCCCCGTGGGCACCGCCGCGCAGGCGGGCGCACCACCCCGGGAGACAGGTGGCCATGACACGTCGTCCGAACATCCTGCTGATCGTCACCGACGAGGAACGGTTCACGATTCCCCGCCCGCAGGGCTTCACGCTCCCCGCGCGGGAGCGGCTCGCCGAGCGGGGCAGCACCTTCGAGCGGTACTACACCGCCTCGGCGCAGTGCAGCTCCGCCCGGTCCGTCCTCTACACCGGGCAGCACCTGCCGCTGACCGAGATCTACGACAACGACAACATCCCCTACGTCCGCCCGCTCGATCCGGGGCTGGGCACCCTCGGCACGATGCTGCGCCGGGCCGGCTACTACTGCACCTACCAGGGCAAGTGGCACCTCTCCAACGCCTACGTCACGCCGCAGAACCCGGGACCCACCACCGACGCCCTGGAGCCGTACGGCTTCTCGGAGTTCAACGACTGGGGCGACATCGACGGCGGTGCCTGGGCCGGCCTCAAGATCGACCCGGTCATCGCCGGGCAGGCCGTGAAGTGGCTGCGCAACCGCGCCCCGGTCGTCGAGTCCGACCAGCCGTGGTTCATGGCGGTCAACTTCGTCAACCCGCACGACATCATGAGCTTCGACTACGGCGGCTCGCCGCAGGTCCGGCTCCCTTTCGGCCTCGCCCACGCCGTCGTGGCCAGGGCGGCCGCCGACGTGCCGGTGTACCGGCGCCGCTGGGACTTCGACCTGCCCGCCAGCCTGCGCGACGACCTGTCCGGCGCGGCGCCCGCGGTGGCCGAGTACGCGCGCATGCTGGAGACCGTCTTCGGCCCGGTCGCCGACGACCGGCACTGGTACGACGGCCTGAACTTCTACCTCAACGCGATCCGCGACGTGGACCGCAGCATCGAGCTGGTCCTCGACGCCCTGGAGGCCTCCGGGCAGGCCGACCGCACCGTCGTCGTGTTCACCTCCGACCACGGTGAGATGGCCGGCTCCCACGGCCTGCGGCAGAAGGCCGGCCTGGTCTACGACGAGAACCTGCACGTCCCGTTCATCCTCAGCCACCCGGACCACCCGCGCGGCACGCGCAACCAGGCGCTCGCCTCCGCGGTCGACCTCGCCCCCACCCTGCTGGAGTTCGCCGGCGTGTCCGCCGCCGGGACCGCCGAGCACCACCCCGCGCTCAGGGGCCGCTCCCTGGTCCCCGCGCTCGACGGCGGGACCGTGCGCGACGGCGTGCTCGCCGCCATCGAGTCGATCATCACGCTGGACGCGGACTTCTGGTTCGAGTTCGCCGACCCGGAGGCGCCCCGCCGGGTCGAGGCCGGGGAGCTGCGCCCGGACTGGAACAAGCGCGGCTTCCTGCGCGGCTACGTCGACCACCGGTACACCTTCGGCCGCTACTTCTCCCCGCTCGACCCCAACCGCCCCACCGACGCCGAGTCGCTGTACGCGCGGAACGACGTGGTGCTGTACGACCGCGCCGAGGACCCGGCCGAGCTGCGCAACCTCGCCTCCGACCCGGCCCACCGCGACCTCGTCGCCCGCTACAGCGCCCTGCTGGAGGACCTCATCACCCGGGAGATCGGCACCGAGACCCGAGCCTGGGTCACCGAACGCCCCCGGCTGCTCGGCTGGCCGACCTGGCACGGCGACACCGACCAGCCCGCGGCCACGGCCGCCGGTGCCCGGCGCTGACCGCAGCACTGAATCCGGCGTCGAGCCCGGCGCCAGGCCCGCCGGACCCGGGACGCGGGGCCGGGCGCCCCGGGTTCAGCGGCTCACGGCGGTCTCCCGTTCCATGTGCGTCAGCTTCTCGGGATTGCGCACGGAGTAGATGCCGCTGATCAGGCCCTCGTCGATCCGCATCGCGACGACCAGGTCGATCTCCCCGTCGACCCGGAGGACCAGGGCCGGGTGGTCGTTGATCCGGGTCGGATCCACCGTCGCGACCGGCCCCACCGCGCCACACCGGCGGCCAGCAGGCGGGCCACCTTCACGGCGCCCACGGTGAGCCACGGCATGGCCGTCCTCACGCCGCCGCCTTCGCTCACGGCGACGACGTCCGGTGCGAGGAGGCCGAGCAGGTCCTGGAGGTCGCCGGTCTCGACGGCGCGCTGGAAGGCCCCGAGCGCGGCCCGGGTCTCGGCCGCCGAGACGGTGGCCGAGGTGGCCGAGGCGCGGCCGGACCTGCGGGTCAGGATCGTCGGCTCCCCGGTCGCCGGCACCTTCTCGCACCGGGCCCACCAGCGCGTCCGGGCCGGTCTGGAGCGGCTGCGGGCCGAGATTGTGGACGACGGCGTCACGAAGACCGTGGACGGGGCCGTGCACCTGCGGTCGGGAACGGTGCTCGCCTCCGTCGACACCCTGGCCCGCCTGATCGCGGGCCGGGCGCCCCGGCCGTACGCGCCGCGCTACGTCGCCCGGGCCGTCACCCTCGGCCGGCGGAACGCGGTGGGCCAGTTCACCCGGGCCGACGACACCCTCCGGAAGGCCGGCGTCGCCGGGCGCACCGCGGTCGTCATCAAGGAACTGGCCTCCCGGGGAGGGAAGTTCGGCGCCCGCACCGGAACCGGCGCCTGAACGCGGCCCCACCGGAGCGCCGTTCGGCCGCGGCGGGTGAACCTCGGACCCCCTCCGGAGCGTCTCTTCTATCCCGACCGTTTTCCGAACCGGTCCCGTCCGAGGAGTTGCCGCACCGTCATGTCCAGGAACCACCGCACCGCCCGGTCCGCGCAGGGCCCGGCCCCCGCCCGACCGTCCACCGCCCGCGACCTGCCCTCCCGCGCCGTCATACGCGGCGCCCTCGCCGGGCGGGCCGGGTGAGGGCGGCCCGGGCCCTCGGCGGGCGGAAGGGGATCGGGGCGGTCGCCCTGGTGGTGGTCGCCGCCGTGGCGGCGGGCCTGCTGTGGTGGCGTCCGTGGGCCGCCGAGCCGCCGAAGCCGCTGGCGTTCACGACGGCCGCCGGCGGCTCCGAGCGCTTCGGCACCGGCGAGCACCTGTACCGGTACAAGGTGCGGGCGGAGGACGGGCTGAAGGAGAGCCCCGCACAGTTCGCCGCCGAGGTGGACGCCGTCCTCGGCAACGTGCGGCGCGGCTGGGCCGCGGGCAACACCTGGTCGTTCCAGCGGGTGGCCGCCGACCCGGTGGACTTCACGGTCTACCTGGCCACCCCGGAGTCCACCGACCGGATCTGCGGCCAGTACGGCCTGGACACCGGCGGCTGGGTGAACTGCGCCGCGGGCCACCAGGTCGTCATCAACGTCAAGCGCTGGGCCGAGCTGTCGGACGCCTACCGCGGCAACCCCGACCTCTACCACGCGCTCGCCGTCAACCACGAGGTCGGGCACTTCCTCGGCCAGGGCCACGTCGAGTGCCCCGGGCCGGGAGCCCCGGCACCGGTGATGATGCAGCAGATCAAGGGGCTGCACGGCTGCGTGCCGAACGGCTGGCCGTACGCCGAGGACGGCACCCTCCTCACCGGCCCGCCGGTCCCGGCGTCACCCGATCCGTCCGGCAGCGGCACGTCCGCGCCCCGCTGACGGGACGCCCGCCCCTCCGTCGGGCGCTCGGCACCGGCGCGCCCTTCGGCTCAGGGCGGGCCGGGGCCG
>NZ_JBEYVJ010000240.1:0-11435 GCF_040643935.1 Kitasatospora sp. NPDC047058
GTTACATCTGTCAGCGCGGCCGTCGAGGCCGCGAGGACGACACCCCGTCCGGGTGGCGGAATGGCAGACGCGCTAGCTTGAGGTGCTAGTGCCCTTTATCGGGCGTGGGGGTTCAAGTCCCCCCTCGGACACAATGTGCGGGCCAGGAGAAATCCTGGCCCGCATTTTGCTTTTCCGGCCGGCAGTTCCCGACGGCTCCCAACGGCCGGGAATTCCCCGCCGGACCCTCGGCCGGACCGGCCTCACCGTGGCCGGCGCCCGGTGCCGGAGACGTCACGGTGCCCGGCGGTCCGCCCCTCACACGGGTGGCAGCGCGGCGTTGCGGTCCCCCCTGGCCGGTGGAACGGTGAGTCGGGGGGGCGATGCCCGCGGCCGGCTCCGCCGACGGCGACGGCACCGGGTGCCGATCCACGAACCGACGCGCCCCGCATCCACGGCGGCTGGCACTCCACGATCGGCACGCATCCACGAACCGGGGGAACCCCACAGGAAGCGGGAATTCAATGGCGAACAACCCCATGGACAGGCGCGCCCCCGGCGATCGCCCCGATCGACCCGGCGGGCCCGGCACCGGCCGCGGCGCCGAGTACACCGGCCGGTACGTGGTCCTCTTCGACCCGGGCAACCACGAGAGCGGGATCAACGCGCTGCGTGCCTCCGCCGACATCGCACCCGTCGAACGGGTCCGGGGAAGCGCCGAGCCGGCGAGCGTCACCGAGCTCCTCGAACGGCCCGACGTCTCGGTGTTCTTCGAGGACCTCGCCGCGGCCGTCGTCGAGGTGCGGCCCGAGAAGCGCCACGCGCTGGTGACCACGGCCGAGGCGGAGTCCTCGATCCTCGCCGCCGAGCCGGAGCGCCTGGTGTACGCCTCGCCGATCACCGCACCGCACCAGGCTCCGACCGACTTCTTCCCCGCCTACCGCAGCGACGGGGACGTGGTCGACCGTCAGTCCCAGGCCGAGGCCGCCACCGCCCAGGGCCCCGCCCTGGACGAGCAGAACGTGACCTGGGGCCTCCAGGCGATCCGGGCCAACCTCTCCGCCATGACCGGTCGCGGGGTGAAGATCGCCGTCCTCGACACCGGCGTGGACACCGACCACCCCGACCTGGTCGGGCGCATCGACGCGACCGTCTCCTTCGTGCCGGGCCAGAGCGTCGAGGACCTCCACGGCCACGGCACGCACTGCATCGGCACCGCCGCCGGACCGGCCAACCCCGCGCAGAAGCCCCGCTACGGGGTGGCGACCGAGGCGCGCGTCCTGGTCGCCAAGGTCCTCGACAACACCGGCCACGGCCCGGACGGCCAGATCCTGGCCGGCCTGGCCTGGGCGATCAACAACGGCGCCCGGGTGATCTCGATGTCGCTCGGCGCCGAGGTCCAGCCGGGGGAGCTCTTCCCGCAGACGTACGAGCTCGTGGCCAAGAACGCGCTCGACATGGGGGTGGTGATCGTCGCGGCGGCCGGCAACGCCAGCCTGCGGCCCGGATTCGTCGCACCCGTCGAACGGCCCGCCAACTGCCCCTCGATCCTCGCCGTCGCCTCGGTCGACAAGGCGCTTCAGACGGCCACCAGCTCCTGCGGGGCCATCAACGGCGACGGCGGCGAGGTCGACATCGCCGCGCCCGGCAAGTTCATCATCTCGGCCGCCCCGGGCGGCGGTCACGCGGTGATGTCGGGCACCAGCATGGCCACACCGCACGTCGCGGGCCTCCTCGCCATGCTCATCCAGGCGAACCCCGACGACTCGGCGGCCCAGCTCAAGGCCAGACTGCTGGCCACCGCCTTCCCGCTGTCGCAGCCCGGCCGGGACGTCGGCGCGGGTCTGGTGCAGGCACCGTGAGCGCGCCGGTCGGAGTCATCCTCGCCGTCGACCGCGCGCGGTACGCGGAGGTCCTCGCGGCCCTGCGGGGCGCCGGGCTGACGGTCACGGGCGAGCAGCCGGTCCTCGGCACGCTCTCCGGCACCGTCGTGGAGGACCGGATCGCGGCCCTGGCGGCGGTGGACGGTGTCCAGTCCGTCGACCGGGAACGCGCCAGCCGCGTCTCCCCGCCCTGAGGCGTGCCGCCACGAGGGCGGCCTCCAGTCGGCAGTACCTCCGAGGACGCCCCGGGCCCGGACCCGGGGCGTCCTCCCCGTCTCGGACCTTCAGGCGGTCCGGGGCGTCACGGGAGCAGCAGCAACTTGCCGGTGGTGCGCCGGGACTGGAGGTCGGCGTGTGCCCGGGCGGCCTGGTCCAGGGGGTACCGGCCGCCGACGGTGACCTGGATCCGGCCTTCGCGCAGCCACCGGAACACCTCGGCGGCCCGCGAGCGCAGCTCCGCGGGATCGGTGGCGTGGTCGACCAGGGTGGGCCTGGTGAGGAAGAGCGAGCCGTGGCCGGCGAGCGCCTGCGGGTCCAGCGCGGGCACCGGGCCCGAGGCCGCACCGACCAGCACGAAGGTGCCGCGCCGGCGCAGGGAGCGCAGCCCGGCCTCGAAGGTGTCGCGGCCCACGCCGTCGTAGACCACGTCGACCCCGTCGCCGCCGGTCAGCAGACGCACCTGCCCGGCCAGGTCGGACGTGCCGTCGCGGACGACGACCGCCGCCGCACCGGCCGCCTCGGCGGCGGGCACCTTGTCCGGCGTCGACACCGTGCCGATCACCCGCACCCCCTGCCCGGCGAGCAGCCGGGTCAGGTGCTGGCCGAGCCCGCCGGCCGCGGAGTGGACCAGCGCGCTCTCTCCCTCGTGCGCCGGGTAGGTCGAGGTGACGAGGTAATGCGCGGTCAGGCCCTGGAGCAGGACGGCGGCCGCATCGGTGTCGGAGACGTCGTCGGGCACGGGCACCGTAGCGTCGGCGCGGACGACCACCTGCTCGGCGTAGCTGCCGGGCCCCGCCCACCAGGCGACCCGGTCGCCCACCTGCGGGCCGTGCACGTCCGCACCCACGGCGACGACCGTGCCCGCGCCCTCGCTCCCGGGGACGAACGGTGCGGCCGCACCGGTCCGGCCCTCCCGCTCGTACACGTCCTTGAAGTTGACGCCGGCCGCCGCCAGCCGGACCACCAGCTCGCCGGGGCCGGGCTCCGGAGCCGGACGGTCCGTCGGGACGAGGGCCTCCGGCCCGCCGGGCCGTTCCACCACGACTGCACGCACGTTGCTCCTCCTTGGCACGGGTGACTGCTGCAAGCGGGCGGCGGCGCGGAACATTCCCGGCGCTCCGGCCGGGGCCGGGTGAGGGCGCCGGTCCCTGTCCGCTGGGACGGCGGGACCGGGATGGTGGGCTGCGAACGACCGCAGCGCAGAAAGGCCCTGCTCACCATGGACATCGGCACCACCGCATCGCCCGGCCCGGCGATGCGCGACACCACCACCGCACCGCGCGGCCGGGCGATGCGCGACTCCGGCACCGCGCCGCCCTTGGACCCGGCGGCGGATCCGGTCCGGGAGTCCATGCGGTGCCTGCCCGGCCCGCTCCAGCTCCCGCTGACCTTCCTGACCGGTCGGCCGCTGGCGGACCAGCGGCCGGTCCACCTGACGGCCGGCGTCCACCTCGCCACCGCCTGGCTCTCCCTGCTGCTCGGGCTCGCCGTCTCCGGCACCGGACTCGCGCTCGGCGGCGTGTTCCTGCTGCTGCTGGTGCCGGGCTGGGCGATGACCCTGCACGGCCAGCGCAACCTCCGGATGATGATCTACCACCAGTGCTCGCACCGGAACATGTTCGGGCGCCGCCGGCTCGACACGGTGACCGGCTGGTCGGTCTCGGCCCTGCTGGTCATCCAGAACTTCGAGCGGTACAGCCGGGAGCACGTCGCCGACCACCACGCCGTCCACCACATGACCCTGCGCGATCCCACCGTCCAGGCGTTCCTGATCAGCCTGGACCTGCACCCCGGGATGACGCGGTCCCGGATGTGGCGCCGGGTGCTGGTGAAGTGCGTGTCCCCGCGGTTCCACCTCGCGTTCGCGGTCTCCCGGATCCGGTCCTTCTGGCACCGTGCGGCCGGCCCGGAGAAGGCCGCCGCCTGCCTGCTGCACGGCGGGATCGCGGCCGCCGCCGTGCTGACCGGGCTCTGGCCGGCCGTCCTGGTGGCCTGGATCGTGCCGCTGGGCCCGCTCTACCAGATCAGCAACACCCTGCGGCTGTGCGTCAAGCACACCTTCCCGGCCCCCGGCACCACCGAGCGGCGCGGCAAGGAGTACTTCGCGAGCCTGACGAACGCGATCTTCATCGGCGAGGCGGCCCCGGCGCCCGGCCTCCCGGTGGTGCGGGCCGCGGCCGGCTGGCTGCGCTGGACGCTGCGGATGCTGTTCCTGCACTTCCCCTGCCGCTACCTGGTGCTGACCGGGGACACCGTCGTCCACGACTACCACCACCGGCATCCGGCCGCCCGGCAGTGGCCCGACTACCTCTTCGCCCGGCAGCGGGACCTGGCCGGCGGTCACCGCGGCTGGCCCGCGTACCACGCCGAGTGGGGCCTGGTGGCCGCCGTGAACCGGGTGTTCGACTCGCTCGCGGCCGCCGACCCCGAGGAGTTCGACGTCCACCGGATCAGGTCGGTGAGCAGGCGTGAGCTCTTCGCCGCCTTCGACGACTGACCCGGCCGGGCAGCCGGCCCCTTCCCGCCGACTCCCCCTGACTCCCCCGGCTCCCGCGGCTCCCCCGACGTCCCTGACTCCCCTCCGGAGAGGAAACCCCGCCATGACCGTGCCCGCCCCGCGAACCGACCGCGTGGTGATCCTCGGCGTCGCCGCCAGCGACAGCCACGCCGTCGCCAACCAGCTGATCGCCCACGCGCTGCGGACGGCCGGCTTCACCGTCGTCAACCTCGGCACCTGCACGCCGGTGGCCGAGTTCGCGCAGGCCTGCGCCCGCCACCCGCGGCCGCTCGCGGTCGTCATCGGCAGCCTGAACGGGCAGATCCACGCGGACCTGCACGACCTCGCCGAGGCGAAGCGGACCGGCCGGATCCCGTGCCCCGTGATCGTCGGCGGCAACCTCTCGGTCGGCAGCACCAAGGACGCGTCGGCGGTCACCCGGCTGCACGACCTCGGCGTGGACCGGGTGCTCGGCTCGGCCGCCGAACTCCTCCCGGCCCTGGACGAGCTGGTGGCGGCGGACGCCGCCGACGTCCCGGCCACCCGTGCCGCCCCCGGACCGGCCGCCGTCCGCGCACCCGCCCGGTGAAGCCCGTCCCGACGAGCCCGATCCCGACGAGACCGATCCCGACGGGCCCGATCCCGACGAGCCCGGCCGCGACCAGCCCGATTCCCACGAGCCCGACCCCCGCGAGGACACCATGAGCACCACCCCCCCTGACGCCGAGCTGCCGTCGCTGCGCGAGTCGGCCGCGTACATCGCCCGGTCCGGCAAGCCCACCGCGGCCGACGTGCTCCAGGCGGCCAGGCGCACCGGACGGGTGGCCCTCCAGCCGCGCTGCGGCGTCGGCGGCCACCGCGAGATGGCGGCCCTGCTGACCACCCTGGAGCGGCACGGCCGGCCCGACGTCCTCACCCTGACGATCGACTCGCACACCCGGCTGCGCCGCTTCGAGCACGCCGAGCGCGTGCTGCGCGCCGACCACCGGATGCTGAACGGCTACCCGATGGTCGCCCACGGCTGGCGGCGCGGCCGGGAGTTGAACGAGCTGGTGGCCGTGCCGCTGGAGATCAGGCACGGCTCCCCGGACCCGCGGGAGCTCTTCCGGGTCTCGGTGGCCGCCGGCGTCACCTCCTTCGAGGGCGGCGGGATCTCCTACAACCTGCCCTACTCCAAGGACGTCCCGCTGGCCGATTCGCTCGCCGCCTGGGCCGAGGTCGACGCGGTGTGCGGCGAGCTGGCCGCCCTGGGCACGGTCGTCGACCGGGAGCTGTTCGGCACGCTCACCGCCGTCCTGGTACCGCCGTCGATCAGCCTGGCGGTGGGGGTGCTGGAGGCGGTCTCGGCGGCGGCCCAGGGGGTGCGCTGCCTCTCGCTCTCGTACCCGCAGGGCGGCCACCTCGTCCAGGACGTCGCCGCGCTGCGGGCCATCCCCGAGCTGGCCGCGCGGTACCTGCCGGAGGGGGTGCAGGTCCACGCGGTGCTGCACGAGTTCATGGGGGTCTTCCCGCGGCGGCGGCGGCACGCCGAGGAGCTGATCCTCTACGGCGCGTTGACCGCGCGGCTGGGCGGGGCCTCCAAGCTCGTCACCAAGACCTACCAGGAGGCCTTCGGCATCCCCGACGCGGCGGCCAACGCGGCCGGGCTCCGGCTGGCCGCGCTCGCCAACTCGCCGCTGCTGGACTTCGTGTCGGTCGACCGGGCGGCGGTCGACGCCGAACGGCACTGGATCCTGCGCGAGGTCGCCGAGATCGTCGAGCCGGTGCTCTCGGCCGGGCGGCTGCCCGAGGCCATCGTCACCGCCTTCGCGGACGGGCGGCTGGACATCCCGTTCAGCGCCAGCCGGCACGCCAGGTCCGAGATCATCCCCCGCCGCGGCCGGGACGGCGCGATCCGCTACCACTCGCCCGGCCGGCTGCCGCTGTCCCCGGCCAGCACCCGGCGCAACCGGCGCATGCTCGACGGGCGCGCGGCCGGGGCGGCGGGACCGGGGCCCTCCTGGTCCGCCACGGACCCGGCAGCCCCCGGCGGCGCCGAGGACGACCTCTTCACCGCGCTGCGGCGCGACATCGACTACTTCCCCCGCCTGTTCGGCGAGCCGGCCGCGGACCGGCCGGGAAAGGAGCCTCCGCTGTGACCACCAGTCAGCCAGCCGTCCGGATCGGCATCGTCGGCGCGGGCCCGCGGGGCGTCGTCGCCCTGGAACGGCTCTGCGCCAACGCCGCCGCGGTCGCCGCCGGCGTACCCGTCGAGGTCCACCTGATCGATCCCTATCCGGCGGGCGGCGGCCGCGTCTGGCAGCGCGACCAGGACCGGTCGCTGCTCATGAACACCGTCGCCTCGGACGTCACCGTCTTCACCGACGCCACCGTCCCGTGCGAGGGCCCGGTCGTCACCGGCCCGACCCAGTACCAGTTCGCCCGGCTGGTCACCGAGGGCCGGATCGACGGCGCCGCCGGCCTCAGCGCCGCCGAGCGCGCGGAGGCGGCCGCGATGCTGCCCTGGTCGTACGGCAGCCGGGCGTTCAACGGCGCCTACCTGCGCTGGGCCCTGGACCACATCGTGCGCACCGCCCCGCCGCAGGTCACCGTCCGCTTCCACGCGACCCGGGCGGTCGCGCTGGACGACGCGGACGGCGGCACCCAGCGGCTCCGGCTGGAGGACGGGGAGGAGCCGCTGGTCTGCGACGCCGTGGTGCTGGCCCAGGGCCACTTCGACGTCGTGCCCACCGAGGGCCAGCTGCGGCTCAAGCGCTTCGCCGAGCGGCACGGGCTGGCCTACCAGGAGCCGCTCAGCCCGGCCGAGGCCGACCTCTCGGCCTTCCCGCCCGGCGAACCGGTCGTGCTGCGCGGCCTCGGACTCAGCTTCTACGACTACGCCACCCTCCTCACCCAGGGCCGCGGCGGCCGCTTCGAGCGGGACGCCGGGGGGCGGCTGCACTACCTGGCCTCCGGCAAGGAGCCGTTGCTGTACGCGGGTTCGGGCCGCGGGGTGCCGTACCTGGCCAGGGCCGAGGTGCACCTGGAGGTCGTGCCGCGCTACCAGCCGCGGTTCCTCACCGCCGAGGTGATCGCGGCCCTGCGCCGGAGCGCAGGGCGCGGCGAGCTCGACTTCAAGCGCGACCTGTGGCCCTACGTGGCGAAGGAGGTCGGATTCGTCTACTACCGCAGCCGGTTGAACCGGACCGACCCCGCGGCGTGCGAGCGCTTCCTCGCCGAGTACGACCGACTGGCCTGGGGCAGCGCGGAGTTGCGGGAGCTGATCGCCCGCTGGTTCCCGGACCCGGCCGAGCGCTGGGACTGGGCGCTGGTCGACCGGCCCTGGTCGGAGCGGCGGTTCGCCGACCGGGCCGGGTACCAGGCGTGGGTGGCCGAGCGGCTGCGCTGGGACCTCGCCGAGTCCGCGGCCGGTCCGGCCGACAGCCCCTTCAAGGCGACCGCGGCGGTCATGCGCGACCTGCGGGACGAGATCCGCCAGGTCGTCTCCCACCAGGGCCTGCGCGGCGGCTCGTACCGCGACCACGTGGACCGCTGGTTCAGCGGCCTCAACAACTACCTCGCCAGCGGGCCGCCGATCGCCCGGATCGAGGAACTGGAGGCGCTGGTCCGGGCCGACGTCGTCCGGCTGGTCGGCCCCCGGCTGAGGGTCGAGCCGGACGAGGCGTCCGGGCGGTTCCTGGTCTCCTCGCCGTCCGTCGACGAGCCGCCGCTGGCCGTCGGCGGCGTCCTGGAGGCCCACCTGGCGCTCACCGACGTCCGCCGGGCCGCCGACCCGCTGCTGCGCCACCTGCTCGACACCGGGGCGGCCCGCCCCCACGTGATCCCCGACTCCGAGGGCCCGGACTACCAGACCGGTGGCCTGGACGTCGCCGAGGCCACCTTCCGGCTGCTGGACGCCGCCGGCACCGCGCACCGCGGCCGCTACGCCTACGGGCCGCCCGTGGAGTCCGTCCAGTGGGTGACCGCGATCGGCGCCCGGCCGCACGTCGGCTCGCGCACCCTGCTGCAGGGCGACGCCATCGCCCGCGGCTGCCTGCGCACCGGCGTGGCCAACCTCCGCCGGCGCAGCCGCACGCCGGCCTGACCCCGGCCGGTCCCGACCCGGTCCCGGCCCTGACCGACCCGACTCCGAACGACCCAGACCCCGACCCCTGACCGACCCTGGAGGGAATCCCGATGACCGCCACCCCGGCCGCCGCCCGTCGGATGATGGACCTGCTGACCGGCTACTGGGCCTCCCAGGCCGTCCATGCGGCGGCCGCACTCGCCCTCGCCGACCGGCTCGCCGGCGGCCCCGCCACCAGCACCGAACTGGCCGGGCGCACCGGCACCCACGAGCCCTCGCTCGCCCGGCTGCTCCGCTTCCTGGCCGAACTCGGCGTCCTCGCCCGGGACTCCGACGGCGCGTACCGCACCACCGAGCTGGGACGGACCCTCCGCACCGAGGAGCCCGGCTCGATGCGGGACCTCGCGCTGCTCTACGGCGAGGAGTTCTACGCCGGCTGGGGCCGGCTGCTGCACACCGTCCGCACCGGCGGGAACGCCTTCGAGGACGTGCACGGCGCGGCCATGTACGCCTACTTCGGGCGGACGCCCGCGCTGACCGCCAGGTTCGACCGGGCGATGGCCGCCGGCTCGGCCTTCTTCACCGACGTGCCCGCCCTGCACGACTTCACCGGCGCCGGGACCGTGGTCGACGTCGGGGGCGGCAACGGCGCCCTGCTCGCCACCGTGCTGCGCGCCCACCCGCACCTCGACGGCGTGCTCTTCGACACCGCGCACGTGGTGGAGGCGGCGCGGCGCGAGCTGGCGGGCTCCGACCTGGCCGGCCGGATCGCCTTCGAGTCCGGCGACTACTACGACGGCGTCCCGGCCGGCGGGGACGTGTACCTGCTGTCGCGCGTCCTGCACGGCCGGGACGACGAGCGGTGCGTGCGGGTGCTGCGCCGCATCCGCGCGGCCGTGCCGGACGGCGGCGCGCTGCTGGTCGTCGAGCGGGTCCTGCCGGAGGACGGCTCGCCGTCGCTGGCGGCCTGGTTCGACGTGCACATGATGGCCGTCGCGGGCGGTGTCGAGCGGACCGCGGCCGAGTACCGCGCCCTGCTGGGCACGGCCGGCTTCACCCTGTCCGCCGTGCACGGGCTGCCGCTCGACACCGCACTGCTGGTCGCCGCGGCCGATCGGCCGGACCGTTGACCGGCCGGTCCCGGGCGGCCCGCGACGCCGCACCCCCAAGGAGTTCATTCACCGAACCTACGGTGATAGATTGGCTTGAGTTCGTTGAACAGACCCACCGACCGCCACTCCCGCCCGTCGAGGACCTGTCATGACGTCCACACCGCCGGCCCAGGTGCGCAGCCCCGGCCTGACCCTCCTCACCGCCTGCTTCGGCACCCTCCTGGTACTGATCGACTACACCTCCCCGCTCACCACGCTGACGCCCACCGCACGCGACCTCGGCATCGGGCCCACGGCGCAGACCTGGGTCCTCACCGGCACCCTGGTCGGCCTGGCCGCGCTCCTGCTCACCATGGGCAGCGCCGCCGACGACCACGGCCGGAAACGGGTGTTCGGCGCCGGGGCCGTGCTGCTGCTGCTCTCGACCGCGCTGTCCGCGGCCGCTCCCGGCTCCGCCGTCTTCCTCACCGGGCGGGTGCTCCAGGGCTGCGCCGCGGCGGCCCTGCTGGCACCCAGCCTGGGCCTGATCGGCCACGCCCACCCCGCCGGGCCCGCCCGGGTGAAGGCGCTCGGCACGTGGGGCGCCTCGGTCGGCCTGGGCATCGCGCTGGGCCCGGTCTACGCGGCGCTGCTGGAGCGGGCCGGGGGCTGGCGCACGGTCTACTGGGTGCTGGCCGCGCTCTCCGCCCTGCTCGTCCTGCTCACCGCGTACGGCCTGGACGAGTCCCGGACCGACCGGCCGCGCCGGCTCGACCCGCTCGGCGTGCTCCTCCTCGCGGCCGGGTCGTCCGGCCTGATCGCCGGCCTCGCCGAGGGCCGGCACGGCTGGGGCCGCCCGGCCGTCCTGGTCCTGCTCGGCGCCGGTGCGCTGCTGCTCGCGCTCTTCGTGGTGGTCGAGTCCCGCGTCGCCGAACCGATGCTCGACCTCTCGCTCTTCCGGAGCCCCGGCTTCATCGCCGGCACCAGCGGCGCCCTGTTCACCGGGCTGTCCATCGTCGGTCTGATGAGCTACCTGCCGGCCGTGCTCCAGCAGTCGCTCGGCGAGCCGCCCCTGACCGCCGCGCTCGTCCTGGCCGTCTGGTCCGGCCTGTCGGTGGTCTCCGCCCTGCAGGCCAGGCGGCTGGCCGGGCGGCTCTCCGCGACCACCCAGGTCGCCGGCTCGCTGCTGCTGTGCGGCATCGGCGAGGCGGCCATGTACGGGCTGCGGGCCGGCGGCTCCTGGGTGCACCTGGTACCCGGGCTGGCCGTCACCGGGATCGGCAGCGGCATCCTCAACGCGGCGCTGGCCCGGCTGGCCGTCAGCAGCGTCCCGCCCGACCGCGCCGCGATGGGCTCCGGCGCCAACAACAGCGCCCGCTACCTGGGCTCCGCGCTGGGCGTCGCCGTCATGGTGACCGTGGTGAGCCGGGCGAGCTCGTCCGAGGGCCCCTCGCACGCCATGGCCGCCGGGATCAACGACGCCTTCCTGGTGGCCGCCGCGTTCTGCGCGGCCGGGGCGGCCGTCGCGCTGTGGGCGCGCGCGGCGGAGTCCCGCGCGGCCGCGGCAATCGCTGCGGCCGGCCGCCCGGTGGCGGACGCCGGGGCTGGTCACCTTGCTCTACATCCTGGTGGCCCTGGCCGGCATCGGCGCCCAGCCGTGGGAGAAGTTCGACGGCCAGGAGGCCGGCCTCGCCCAGATC
>NZ_JBEYVJ010000241.1:0-11276 GCF_040643935.1 Kitasatospora sp. NPDC047058
GGTCGCCTCCGCCTGCCAGGCCCGGTGCTCGTTCTGCTTCTCCGCGGCCTCGATCTCCAGCGACCAAGCACCGGCCCGGGTCCCGTGGGACGCGGTCGACCACTGGCTGGAGCTCGCCCGTGCGGCGGGCGCCGAGCGTGCAGTGATCACCGGCGGCGGAGAACCCACGCTCATACCCTTCGACCAGCAGCTGCGACTGGTGTCCGCCTGCTCGGCGGCCTTCCCGAAGGTCGTCCTGATCACCAACGCGCACACCCTGGCGAAGGGTCAGCACACGGACCGGGCCGACCGGCTCGCAGCCCTCGGCGCCGCAGGCCTGAGCGTGCTGGCGGTCTCCCGGCACCACCAGGACGACGCCGTCAGCGAGCGGCTGATGATGCTGCGCACGCCGGTGAGCGCGGTGATCGACACCTGGCGCGAGGAACGCGACCGCTGGCCGGGCCTGCAGCTGAGGCTGATCTGCGTGCTCCAGCACGGCGGCGTCGCCGACGCGGCCGGCGTCGCCGACTACCTGTCGTGGGCCGCGGCGCTCGGCGTCGAGGAAGTCTGCTTCAAGGAGCTCTACGTCTCCACCAGCACCGAGTCCCTCTACTTCGACCGCGCCGCCAACGTCTGGAGCCGGGACCACCAGGTCTCGCTGTCCGTCGTCACCCGGTTCGCCGAGCAGCACGGCTTCGAACCGGCGAGCCGCCTGCCCTGGGGCGCGCCGGTCTACCACGGCAGCTGGGACGGCCGGCCGATGCGGATCGCCGCCTACACCGAGCCCAGCCTGCTCTGGGAACGCACCCACGGGACCGCCCGCAGCTGGAACGTCCTGGCCGACGGACGCTGCTACGCCTCCCTGGAGGACCGGGCCAGCGAGATCGTGCGGGAAGGTGCCGTGGCATGAGATTCGACGAGTTCCAGGAGTTCCGGCAGCGGCAGCTCAGCGCTTCCTCGTCCCTTCTGGACGCCGCCGAGACCAACGTGTACCGGGCGCTCGCCCCGCTGCGCCCGGAGCCGCCGGCCGACACGAGGACGGTGTACCGGTGCGACCTCGCCCGTGCCTGGCTGCGGCGCTACGAGCTGCCGGAGGAGTGGTCCCGCCGGGCCATGGTCTGCCGCGGGGTCCGTCACGGTCTTGAGGTGGTGTTCCACCGGCTGCGCGCCGAGCAGGCGCGGCTGTGGCTGCCCGCCGACGTGTACCCGGTCTACTTCGAGCTGGCCCGCGCCGCGGGCCTGGCGCCCGCGTCCTACCCGACGCTCCCGGCGCCGGTCCTGCCGAGCTCGCCGGCGGACGGCCGGCCCGAGTACCTGCTGCTCGCCAACCCCAGCAAGCCGCTCGGCCGGTACCTGTCCGATGCCGAGTGCGCGGCGGTCGTTTCGTGGCTGGGGGAGTCACCGCACCGGCGCGTGCTGATCGACAGCGTCTACGACCTGGGAGCCCCGTTCGCCGCCGGCACACGGCGACTGCTGGACACCGGTCGGGCGATCCTGCTGCATTCGGTCACCAAGGGATGGCTGTGGCCACGCACGTTCGGCGTGGTCCTGCTCGGTCCGGAGCAGTCCGAACTGGCCGAGGCGTTCCGGGCGGACCCGCCGACGCCGGCACAGCTGAGGCTCGCCGACCGTCTGCTCACCGAGCACGGCGACGCGCCCCGGCAGGTCGCCGCCGAACTGGCCGCACGGGCCGACCGGTTGTTCGACCGCTTGCCGGACGAGGTGCTCGGGGCGATCCCCACGGCGAGCCGCACTTCCCCCGGCAACTACTTCTTCCCGGTCGACATCCCGGCGGAGACGCTCCAGCGCGAGTACGGCGTGCTCGCCCTGCCGGTCGGCGTGTTCGGCGAGAGCAACTGGTCCGGCTCCATCCTGACCAGCCTCGCCGGCACCTTCGGCCCGACTCCGGCGCCTGAGTCTGCGCCACGGTGACGTGCGACGCCGGTCCCGGGCGGGCTACTGGTCGCCCGGGACCGGCCGGTCACTGAATTGCCCTTGAGCAGGCTCACGATGTGAGCGCAGACTGATCCTCGCAAGCGAAAGGAGCCCGGATCCCTCATGACACGGTCCCCTGGAGCATTTCAGTCGATCACGTTCGCGGCCTGGCATGACCGTCCTCCCGGGCAGGACCGCGCCTCCACTCGGCACTACGTCACGCTGGCGGAACTCCTTGTCCGGCTCGGCAGCTCCGGGCTCGGCCTCACCTGGAAGGTAAGGATCGACGGCGCCCATCTGGTCACCAGGTTCGCCGAGATCGAGAAGGCCTCCTCCGGCGCCGGGATCGGCACCCTGGAGCTACTGGCCCTGGTCGCGCCGGACCTTCAGTTCGTCGACGGGGACTTCGCGGGATACGTAGACGATGAGCTGAAGGTGGTGCTGCGGGAGTTCGACAGCACGAGCTGGGACCTCTGCACCGCGGACACCTCGGTACTCCGGGAGTTCCGCCGGCACTACCCGGACGCAGTGCCGACCCCTGAGGATGTTCTCCAGGAGATCCCCTGGCCGACCAGCCGACGCAGGATCAGAATTTAACGCTCCGGCGGCCGGGCGGTTCTTCAGGCAGTGGTGGAGCCAGCCAAGCACGCGGTTGATGAGGTTGCGCTGCGCGGCGGCATGCCAGCCTCGTGGTCGTCGTAGCGGCGCCGGTCGTGGGCTTTGGCACCACGCGATGCAGCGAGGAGGGCGAAGGCGCAGAGGCAGCGGGAGAGGTGAGCCGGTCATTCCTCACCCAGCGGCGGATGCCGGACTTCTTGTCCGAGGCCAGGGCGACCGGGGAAGTGCCGGGGTAGGCCTTGAGGCCGCGGGCGTCGGCGAAGCTGGACCTGGCTCCTTCCGCGCAGTTCCTCTGGGCGTCAGCCGCCATGCGATCTACGGCCTGACGCCGGCACCGGACGCCGGTTCAGCCACTGCTGCTCCTCTGTTCGGTCCCGTAGTGGGGCAACCAGCCACGGCACCAGACGCGGCGCCGGCACGGCGACGAGCTCATCGACCGGGTGTACGAGGCCACGTTCGCAGCTTCGCGCCGTCCAGACTGTGAACCGGGCGTTCGGGTACGCGGGGTTGATACCGATCTCCCCCTTCGGGCAGGTGCCGTTGAACGGTGTCCCGATGCCCTGAGAGTTCCAGTAGGCCCACGCCTCAAGGGCTTTGGCCTGCTCGAAGCAGTGGTAGAGCTGCGGGTACCGGTCGAGGAGGCGGACGTCGCGGAAGAGGAGCTGGCCGAGCAGGGACGGGGCGGCGCGCGTCAGCATGTCGAGGTCCGCGCCGTGGAAGGTGATCGCCGTGGCGTCCTGGTCCGTGGCCAGCGCGGTGGCGGCGAAGAGGTGGGACATGCGTCGGCGGACGTAGCCGGCGACCCCGGGCGTCAGGCTGGCCTCGATGCGGCCGACGAGGCCGAGCAGGCGGGCGTGGTCCGGGTGGAACCGGCCGACGTCGAACAGGACGCCCATGCCTTCTACAGCGGCGAAGGCGAGGTCCTTGTAGAGGCGGTTGTTCATCTCCCCGCGCTCCGCGCAGGCCCGGGTGGCCGGGCTGGTGGAGTGGAGCATCAGGTACTCGGCCACGGTCTCGAAGTACACGTAACCCAGGTAGGGGAGTACCGGGACCGTCGCTGCAAGGTCGTTGAGGAACGCCTCGTTCGCTGTTGCTGCGCCGCTCGCGGTGCGCAGAAGCGTGTCGAGGAAGGGGGCCGCGGCGCGGACCCGGTCCACGACTGAGCGGGTGACCTGGTCGTCCTCCTCGCTGGTGAGCACGTGCCGGAACGCCAGGTGGGTGCGCATGTGGATGCTGCCCAGGCGCAGGTAATCCAGGCCCTTGGCCGGCGCCGGGCCGCTGGGGGTGACCTCGATGACCAGGGGGGTGCTGTTGCTGCGGCTCTCCAGGGTGGTGCGGCTCTCCAGCATGTGGGCGCCGAGGTTGTGGGGCCGCAGGGCGCCGCCGGCGCTCAAGGTGAGCGGGGAGCAGTACAGGGCGCCGACCAGGCAGCCGGTGGAAGCGAGGAGCTGTTCGCTGCGGCGAACGGCGTCCAGGGACCGGGTCAGGTGCAGCAGGTGGATCGGGGCACCGGAGGCCAGCGCGCGAAGCATGGCGTTGTCCCGCAGGAGGTGCCCGTTGGGGGCCTCGGCGAGCTGCCGGCGCCAGTCGCTCTCGCTCTCCGCGAGCCCAGCGGCGGAGGGCCGGTTGCCGGGGGCCTGGAAGTCGGTGTGGGCGTTGTCCCAGTCGGCGTGCACGGAAGGGTTCTCCTATTCCTGGAAGGTGGCGCGGAGCGCGTGGTCCAGCGCCTGGGTGTGGGTGGCGCCGGCGAGGTGCGCCTGTTCGCTGTGGACCACCAGGTCGTGGGCGGCGGCGGGAAGCCAGGCGGAGACGGCAAGGCGCAGACGGTCGAGGTCGGGCCACCAGCGGGCAAGGGGCAGCCGGTACCGGTCGAGGGCGTCGGCGGCCTTCAGAAGGTCCACCGCTTCCGGGTGCCGGTGGTAGGCGTTCGCTTGGTCGCCGGTGAATGCCTCGTGTGCAGTGTCGTGGAGGGCGACGGCGGTGATCGCCTCGGTCGTCGGCTTGGCGCCGAGGACGGCGGCCACCATCTCGTTGTTTCCGGCCAGCCAGTCGGCCGCGCGCCAGCCATGGCCGGGGTCGTCCCGGTCGGTGTGGCGCTGACAGTCGTGGCAGGCCGCCGCGACGGCGAGGGCCCGCGTCCGGGCGGGGGTGAGACCGCGGGAGTGGGCGAGGAGCTGGACCAGGACGGCGACACGGGCGCCGTGCCGGACGCCGTGGGTCGATCCGGCCGTCTCCGTGCGGGCGAACCAGGAGTCGTCGGGTACCAGCAGGAGCGGCCGGTGTGGCATGGTGGCCCGGACACCCGGCCCGGCCGGGCGGCTGCGGGCGATCCAGGACAGGGTGGCCACGTCCATCACCTGGTGGTCCGGCAGCCGGTTGGCCTCGGCGAGTTCGCGGAGCGACGGCCGACCGCCGGGATGCGGTGTCGATGTGATCATGAAGTTCCTCGAGTTGGGATCGGGTGCGATGGGCGTCACGCTGGGCGTGGTGGTGCTGACCATGGGGAACCGGCCTGCGGAGCTGCGGGCGCTGCTGGACTCGGTGGAGGCGCAGGAAGGCGACGGCGCTGTCCGGACCGTGGTGCTGGGTCAGGGCATCAAGCTGCCCGCGCTGCCCGAGTGGGTGGATGCGGTAGAGCTGCCGGAGAACCTGGGCATCCCCGGCGGCCGGAACGCCGGCGTGGAACGGCTGCGCGAGCTGGGCGGCGTCGACGTCCTGGTGGTCCTGGACGACGACGGCCTGCTCCCCAGGGCCGACACTTTCCGGCTGGTTCGGGAGGCCTTCGAGGAGAACCCGCGCCTGGGCATCGTCAGCTTCCGGATCGCGGACGAGACCGGCTTCACCCAGCGCCGGCACGTCCCCCGCCTCGGTGCCTCCGACCCGATGCGCTCCGGCGAGGTCACCACCTTCCTCGGCGGCGGCCACGCCATCCGCATGAGCGTGATCGACCAGGTAGGCCTGTTCCCCGCCCCGTTCTTCTACGCCCACGAGGAGACCGACTTCGCCTGGCGCGCCCTGGACGCAGGCTGGCGAATCGACTACCGCGCCGACATGGTCCTCCAGCACCCGCGCACCGATCCGGCCCGCCACGCCACCTACTACCGGATGACCGCCCGCAACCGCGTCTGGCTGGCCAAGCGCCACCTCCCCGCACCCCTGGTGCCGATCTACCTCACCTCCTGGGCCGCCTACACGATGCTGCGCCGCCCACCGATGTCCGGGCTGAAGGCGTGGTGGGGCGGGTTCTTCGAGGGCGTCCGGGTGCCGTGCCCGCCGCGCCGTCCGATGCGGTGGAGCACGGTGCGCAGGATGGCCGCCCTGGGCCGGCCACCGGTGTTCTGACCAGCCGACCCGGGGGCGGCCTCAGGTTATGACCAGACAGCGTGGAGGGCGTCGATGACGCGTTGCACGTCAGTGCTGCTCATGGCCGGGTAGCAGGGCAGGGACAGCTGCCGGGCGGCGATGTGATCGGTGACCGGCAGGTGGCACTCCACGTGGCGGTACGTGCCGAGCTGGTGGACCGGCTTGAAGTGCACGCTGGTGCCGATGCCGTGGACCTCCCGCAGCGTGTCGGCGACCGTGTCCCGGGTCCGGGAGCGGACGGGGTCGATCAGCACCGGGTAGAGGAACCAGCCGTGCCGGACGCCCTCGAGGACGGTCGGCAGCCGCAGCCCCGGCAGGCCGGCCAGCGACCGGTCGTAGGCGGCCGCGATCTGCGCGCGGCGGGCGGTGAAGTCGGGCAGTTTCCGGAACTGCTGGAGGCCGACCGCGGCAGTGATGTCCGGCATCGTGTACTTCAGACCCGGCACCATGACCTCGTAGTCGGCGGTGCTCCGCGCGCCGTGCCGCTGCCACACGGAGGTGTCGATTCCGTGCCGGCCCAGCAGCCGGGCCTTCTGTACGAGGTCGGAGCGGCCGGCGATCATCCCGCCTTCCCCGGTGGTCATGACCTTGTTGGCGTAGAAGGAGAACACGGCGAGATCGCCGACGCTGCCCGCTCGCGCGCCGTCGCGCCGCGCGTGCAGGGCGTGGGCCGCGTCCTCGATCAGCAGCAGGCCGTGTTCGTCGGCGAGCTTGCGGAACGCCACGAGGTCGCACGGCTGGCCGCCGTAGTGCATGACCACGATCGCCCGGGTTTGGGGCGTGATCGCCTCCCCGGCGGCCGCCGGGTCGAGGTTGTAGGTCACAGGATCGATCTCGGCGAACACCGGGGTGCCGCCGGCCTGGACGATCGCGTTCGGGGCCGCGCAGAACGTCAGGCTCGGGGTGATCACCTCCTCACCCGGCCTGATTCCGGCCGCGAGCAGGGCCAGGTGCAGGGCGGCGGTGCAGGAGGACACCGCGAACGCGTCCTCCGCCCCGAGCGCGTCCCGCACCTCCTGCTCGAACCGGGTCGCCTTCGGCCCGGCGGTCAGCCAGCCCGAGCGCAGCGTGTCCAGGACCTCGGCCTCCTCCTCGGGGCCGAGCGACGGCCGGTTCCACGGCAGGAACGGAGCAGTGGGAGCGGTGGTCACGGCTGCCCCCAGGCGGCCGTGTACTCGGCGCCGTACTGCCGGCACTCGGGGGTGCGCACGGCGCGCACCGTGCCGGAGGTGTAGGCGGCGACCAGGCCGCGGTGGTTGTCGAACTGCGCCTGGTGAGGATTGTCGACCCTGCCGGTGAGCAGAAGGTTGGCGACTTCCAGGACGCCGTTCTCGAGGCTCGTGGAGCAGGCGTCCGGCATCTGCTGCTGCAGGCGGGCGAAGGACACTCGGTAGTCGCGAGCGTCCGCCTCGTCCCGTTCCGGCCCACGCTGGATCACGGCTCCGGGCACGACGGAGGCGACCGTCTCGGCGATGTCGGCGATGGTGCGGTTCTCCTCGTCGCTGCCCACGTTCCACGTCCCCGCCCGGCGCTTCTCCAGGACATCGGTCAGGATCCGGGCGACGTCGCCGACGTGGACGAGGGGGCGGCGCTGGGAGCCGCCGTTGAGCGGGATCCGGCCGGTAGCGACCGCACGGGAGGCCATGGAGTTGACCACGGAGTCCAGGCGCTGGCGCGGGGAGGAGCCGTGCACGGTCGCCAGCCGGAGGCTCGTCAGCACGGTGTCCGTGCCGAGCACCTCGCGCAGCCGCCGTTCGGCGAGCACCTTGGTGCGGGCGTAGATGCCCAGCGGGTTGGGTTCGGTGTCCTCGTCGACGGTGCCCTCGTGCATGCCGTAGACGCTGCACGAGGAGAAGAACACGTAGTGGCCGGCGCCTGCCGCGTGGGCGGCCACGGCGGCGATCAGCGGGGAGGCGTAGTTGAGCTCCACAGTCAGGGCCTCATCGACCTGGCTGGCCGGCTCGCCGACGATCCCGCCGAGGTGCACCACGGCATCCGCGCCCACGCAGGCCCGTTCAAGCAGCGCCGGGTCGCGCAGGTCTCCGTGCTCGAACCTGGCAGTGGAGGGCAGGAGACGGCCGGGGTCGTCGCCGCGGTTGTAGATCAGGCCGTCGACCACCAAGACGTCGTGGCCGAGCGCGGTCAGGTGGTGGGAGGCGACGGAGCCGATGTAGCCGGCGCCGCCGAGCAGCACGACACGCATGGTCAGGGATCCCTTCTTCAGGCGGCCGCAGTCGCGGCGGTCGAGGCGGATGCGGGGGCGAACCAGTCCGGGATGGCCCCGGGCGTCGACTTGAGCCAGGCCACGTACCGGTCGATGCCCTCGGACAGGGAGATGGTGGGGTGCCATCCGAGCAGGTCCGAGGCCCGTCGGGTGTCCGCGTAGCCGCCTCGCGGGTCACCGTCCGGCATAGGCGACTCCACGAACGCGGCCTCCGGGTAGTGGGAGGCGATCAGGCCGGCGATCTCGCGGACCGAGGTCGCCGTGCCGGTGCCGACGTTGATCGTCTGCCCGGCGGCATGGTCAGCGACGAGGGCGAGGATCGTGGCGTGCGCGATGTCGTCGACGTGGACCATGTCGCGCACCTGCCGGCCGCCGCCGTTCAGCCGCAGCGGCTGCCCTGTCTCGGCGGACATGGCCATCCACGGCACCATCCAGGAATGCGACCCGGGCTTGGGCACCTGCGGATCGCCGTAGACCGAGAAGTACCGCACGATCGCGTACTCGGTGCTGGAACAGCCGAGCATCAGGCGCACCTGATGCTCGCCCCACAGCTTGGTGTTGGCGTAGACGGAGATCGGGGTGAGCGGCTGGTCCTCGGCGAACCTTGGCGCCCTCCTGGCGGCCTCCGCGGCCGGTCCGTCTCCGTAGACCGAGGCCGAGGACACGAACACCACGCGCTTGACCGCCGACGCCAGAACCGCGTCCAGGACGGTCTGGGTGCCGTGCACGTTGGCCGAGAACGCGATGTCGGGCCGGCGCGTGCAGGCGGCCACGTCCGCGTACGCGGCGGCGTGGATCACGAAGTCCGCGCGGCCGGTCAGCCACGTCACCGTGGCCCGCTCGCGGACATCGCCCAGCACCACCTGCGCGGCGTGCCGGTCCACATCGAAGCGGTCCCGGACCGAATGTGGGTAGGCATCGAACCGGTCCAGGACAACCGGGCGCGCCCCGAATGCGTCGAGCCCGGCGACGATGCGGCTGCCGACCAGCCCACCGCCTCCGGTGACCAGCACGCTGGCCCCCTGTAGCTTGCTCAGTCGCGGGTCGGAAAACACGTAAGCCATGAGGGTGTGCCTCCTCTGAGGTGCGAGTCTGTGTGCTCAGTGAAACGCCGACCCGCGTCCTGGAGGTACGGTGATGGCCCTCCCAGCTCGTTCAATCCATTCAAGATCCCTTCTTGGAGACATAGTTGACGGAAGGTAAGCTCCCGAACCGGAGGCTGGTCGCAGTCCTCGAGGAAGCCGGGTGTACATACCAAGCCCTGGCGAAGGCCGTCCGCGCCGTAGCGGCCGAAGCAGGAGAGACCCTGCGGACCTCGCCATCGGCGATCCACTCCTGGGTAGCCGGCGGTACCCCAACTGGCAGAACCACCAGCTACATTGCCGAGGCGCTCACCAGAATGGTCCAGCGGAAGGTGACGCCCTCGGAGATCGGTCTAGGCTCCGACGGCATCGGGGAGGCCATGACCCCGGACCCACTGGCCACCGCCGCCGACCTCGGGAGGCTCGTCATGTTCCGCCGCCGCGACTTCCTCGCCCTCGCTTTTTCCACAGCGTCCGTCGGACTGCCGCTCTCCTACGACCACCGCGCCGTCGCCGCCACCCTCAGGGCAGCCCGAGGAGGCGGCCGCGCCGGCGCCAACGAGGTGGCCACCGTGCGGCAGCTCACCGAGAGCTTCCGCACTGCCGACGACAGGCTCGGCGGCGGCCACGGCCTGTCCACGGTCACGTCCTACCTGGCCGACACCGTCGTACCGATGCTCCAGGCGAGCTACCCCTCGGATGACGTCAGGCGCAGCGCCTTCGGTGCGGCGGCCGAGCTGGCCACCCTGGTTGGATGGAAGCACCACGATGTCGGTCGCGAAGGCGCCGCCCAACGGTTCTACCTGCTGGGATTCCAACTCGCCTGCGAAGCCGACGACGCCGGCCACGGGGCCTGGATGATGCGAGCCCTCACCCATCAGGCCCTCGACCTGGCGCAGCCGATGCACTGCGTGGACATGGCCGAAGCCGCACTGGCACGCGCCAGAGGAAAGGTCGACCGACGGACGGAGGCACTGCTGCTGGTGACCGCTGCCCGCGCCTACGGCGCGACCGGCCACCGCAAGGACGCCGCTGCCGCCCTGCTTGCCGCCGAGGACGCGGTCCAGGCTGGCGACGACGGCATTCCGACCTATGCCGCGGCCTCCGGCCCCGTCGCAGCCACCGTGGCATCACACACCGGCAGGACCCTGTCCGAGATGAAGGATCACCGGGCGGCTGAACACCACTACCGGACCGCGCTGAAAGGACGCGGGTCTAGGGTGTACCAGCGCGTCCGCGGCCTGACGATCGCCAATGTCGCCAAGTCCGTCGCGGCTCAGCATCGCCACGAAGAGGCCGTCCACCTCTGGAATCAATGCCTCGACCTCATGGACGGTGTGGCCTCGGACCGGAACAGGAAGGAACTCGAGACGGTGCGCTCCACCATGGCCGTCTACGCTCGGCGTGGGATTCCCGGTGCCGCTGAGCTTGCACAGCGGGCCGCCGATCTCACATCCTTCTGACTGTACGGTCGTGGCTGAGACCTGCCACCAGCGACCGTCGAGCTCCTTCTGCCGGGCAGCTCTCCGGTCCCGCACCGGATCAGCCCCGCGCAGGCGGGGAGGATGGTCGGGGGAGCGGACGAGGCCAGGGGGCGCCGATGATGTTCGGGTACTCGGACGAATGGTGGGTTCTGCTGTTCGTCCCGGTGGTGCTGTGGGTGCCGTTCGGGCCCTTCGCCATGGGTGTCACGGGGGCGTGGTGCGCCCGTAGGCCCGGCTGGCGGGCACGGCTGTGGTCGGTGCTGCTGCCGGCGCTGCCGGTGGGGGTGTTGGCGGTCGACACGGTCCTGCCCACGGACACCTGGGACGAGCCGACCTGGTGGGACCACTTCCTCGCCTTCCTCGCCGTGTACGTCGGTGGCATCACGGTGCTGCCCTGGCTGCTCGGCTACGGCATCACGCGTGTGACCCGCACCCTGCGCGCCCGCCGGAACCGGGCCGCGGACCCTGCAGTCGGCGGGTAACGGATTTCCGTTGCTGCGCCCGGTGCCGTATGGTCGGTGCTACCGACGCGGGGTGGAGCAGCTCGGTAGCTCGCTGGGCTCATAACCCAGAGGTCGCAGGTTCAAATCC
>NZ_JBEYVJ010000242.1:0-11252 GCF_040643935.1 Kitasatospora sp. NPDC047058
GCCGCCGCTCCGGCCGCTGCCGCGCCGGCCGCCGAGGCCGCCAAGCCGGCCGCCGCCCCGGCCGAGGAGAGCTACAAGGTCGTCAGCGGGGACTCGCTGTCGAAGATCGCCGAGGCCAAGAAGGTCGACGGCGGCTGGAAGGCGCTGTACGACCACAACCGCTCGGTCGTCGGCGGCAACCCGAACCTGATCTTCCCGGGCCAGAAGCTGGCGCTCGGCGCCAAGGCCGCCGCCGCTCCGGCCGCCGAGGCCCCCAAGCCGGCCGCCCCCGCCGCCAAGCCGCAGGCCTCGCACGACTCCGTGAAGCCGGCCGCCCCCGCGCCGAAGCCGGTCCAGGCCGCCAAGCCGGCCCAGGCCCCGGCCACCAAGCCGGCCCAGGCCCCCGCCGCCAAGCCCGCCCAGGCCCCGGCTGCCAAGCCGGCCGCCCCGGCCCCGGCCGCGGTCGCCTCCACCTCCGGTTACGTCGCCCCGCTGGCCAACCCGAAGATGGGCACCGCCTACGGCGTCGCCGGTTCGATGTGGGCCTCCGGCCACCACACCGGCGTCGACTTCGTCGCCTCCACCGGCACCCCGCTGCGCGCCGTCGCGGCCGGCACCGTGGTGAAGGCCGGCAACGGCGGCGCCTACGGCAACGAGGTCGAGATCAAGCTCGCCGACGGCAAGTACGCCGAGTACGCGCACCTCTCCTCGATCGGCGTCAAGATCGGTCAGACCGTCACCGCCGGCCAGCAGATCGGCCTCTCCGGTGCGACCGGCAACGTGACCGGCCCGCACCTGCACTTCGAGATCCGCACCGGCTCGGAGTACGGCTCGGACATCGACCCGATCGCCTACCTGCGGGCGCACGGCGTCTCCCTCTGACGCCGGGACAAGACTCCCGCCGGGTGCGGGGCGAACGAACTCCCGGGATGGTCATGTCGGGTGACCGCTCGACCGGGTGATCGACGCACCTCGGCGGAACACGGGCGCGGGACACGCCCAGGCCGGCCCGGCTCGCGAAGCACTTCGCGAGCCGGGCCGGCCGCCGTCGTTCCCGGGGGTGGTTCCGGTGCCGCTCCGGCGGCCGGTCGACGTGTCGTCGGGCGCCCGTGGTTCAGTGCCGGCCGGCGGGCAGCACGCAGTGTGCGGCGGTCAGCAGCTGGTGCACCAGCCGGCCGAACTCGTCGGCGTCGCCGGCCGGTTCGGGGAAGACCAGACGGACGTCCCGGTGGCCGTGCGGGTGGTCCAGGCGCAGCACCAGGCCGTAGCGGTCCAGTGCGAGCGGGCGGATCTCCGGCCGCTCGGCGAGGAGCCGGTGGTCGAGCAGCCGGGTGAGCACGGCGAGCACGTCCGGGTGGTCGTCGGCGAGGTGGGTGAGCAGCCGGGCCTCGTAGCGGGCGAGCGGGTCGGGCTCGGCGAGGGCGAGGTCGGCGCCGGTGACCGCGCTGGTGCCGTACGGGGTGGAGAGGACGGCGTGGGCGACGTCCAGCCGCAGGTGGACGCTGAGGCCGTCGTCGGCGAGGTGGGCGAGGTGGAGCCGGCCGGCCAGGGTGAGGCGGCCGCGGACCCGGTCGCGGACGGCGACGGGGGCGATGTCGGTGACGTCCAGGACGACGGCCAGGCCGTCCTGTTCGCCGAGCACGGCGAGGGTGAGCGGCGCGTCGAGCGGGGCGCGCAGGCGGAGCCGGGAGCCGTGCACCGTGACCGGGGTGTCGAGGTCGTGGCGCTCGCCGCAGGCGCGGACCACCACGGAGGAGGTGGCGCCGAGCAGGCTGCAGACCCGTTCGGCGGCGGTGGGTTCGGGGACCTCGACGTCGGTGGGGGTGGGGCTCATGGCGACCTCCGGTGAGTTAGGTGAGCCTAACCTAATCACTTTGACTTGTGACGGCAAGGCGCACCCGGGCACGGCGCAGGCGCCCGGACGGTGGTCGTCCGGGCCCTGCGCGGTGGTGGCGCGTTCGCCGTGCGGTCCGTCGGGCGGGTCGGTCAGCCGATCACGGCCTGGGCGTCGATCTCGACCAGCATCGCCTCCTGCGGCAGCCCGACGAAGACCGTGGTGCGGCAGGGCTTCACGCCTCCCGGCTTGACGTTCTCCTCGATGAACTCGGCGTAGGCCTCGTTCATCAGCGGGAAGTCGCTCCGCTCGGTGAGGTAGACGCGGAACATCACGACGTCCTCGATGCCCGCGCCGCCGGCCTCCACGATCGCCTTGACGTTCTCCAGCGTCCGCCGGGTCTGTGCCTTCACGTCGCCGGGGTGGAGGTACTCGCCGGTGGCCGGGTCCTGCGGGCCCTGACCGGAGACCTGGAGGATCGGGCCCTTGCGCACGCCCTGGGAGAACATCCAGGCCGGGGCGGGGGCGCCGTCGGTGCGGATCTCGGCCTTGTCGTCGGAGTGGGGGTGATCGCTCATCGGCTTCCTCGGCTGGGGCTGGATCGGCTGCATCGGGTTCCTCGGGTTCGGAGTGGCGGGTCAGCCGGCCGGGGGCGTCCGCCCGCAGTCGGCGGAGACGGCACGGGTGGCGGCCAGCAGCTGCGGCAGCAGCTCCAGCACCTGCTCGTACGGGAGGACGACGTCCGGGACGGAGATCGACGCCGCCGCGACGACCCGTCCGCCGGCGTCCCGGACGGGCGCGGCCACGCAGTTGATGAACGCCTCGTGCTCGGCGTGGTCCTGTGCCCAGCCCTGGGCGGCGACCGCGTCCAGCTCGGCGAGCAGCGCCTCGGGGGTGGTGATCGTCCGCGCCGTGTGCGGGGTGAAGTCGATGCCGGCCACCACCCGCCGCCGCTCGGCCGGCGGCAGGCCGGCCAGCAGCACCTTGGAGACGGCCGCACTGTGCAGGACCGCGCGCAGGCCGATCCGCGAGTACATCCGCACCGGCTGGCGCGAGTCGTACTTGTCGATGTAGACGACCTCGCCGCCCTCGTACGCGGCCAGGTGCACGGTCTGGCCGGTGGCGGCGTTCAGCTCGGCCAGGTGCGGGGCGGCGGTCCGGCGGATGCCGCGCTGCTCCAGGGCGAGGCCGGCGAGGGCGAAGAGGCCGGCGCCGAGGTGGTAGCGGTAGGCCTGGTCCCGGTGGACGAACCGTTCCGCTTCGAGGCTCTGGAGCAGCCGCAGCACGGTGGTCTTGTGGACGCCGAGCACCTCGGCGAGCTGGTCCAACGAGCGCTCGCCATCGCCGAGTTCGGCGAGGATGCGCAGGGCGCGGGTGACGGTCTGGCTCATCGTGCTCCAAGGGCCGGGGAGGGGGCCGGTCGGGGGCCTGCGGTGGTGTTGCCGGCCGCGGCGGTGCGCGCCGGCGCGGGCAGGGCGGGGGAGGCGATGCCGTCCGCCGACACCCGGGTGGCCGCCCAGTCCGCCGCGGAGGCGGCCAGCAGGGCGTCGACCGCGGGCGCGGGCGGCAGCTCGGCCTGGTCGCCGTGGGCGGTGAGCGCGCAGGCGGCGCCGAGGTGGCCGAGCCGCAGCCGGCGGCGCTGGTCGAGGCCGCGCACGGTGGCCGCCAGGTACCCGGCTGCGAAGGCGTCGCCCGCGCCGGTCGCCTCGACCACCTCGACGGCCAGGGCCGGTTCGGTGACGGCGGTCCCGTCCCGGTCCAGCGCGGTGACGGTGCGGGCGGCGTCCTTGACCACGACGGTCGCGGGGGAGGGGAAGCGGCGGCGCAGCCGGTGCGGGTCGCCGGTGCCGAGGGCGGCCTCCGCCTCGTCGGCGCCGAGCAGCAGCAGGTCGGCGGCGTCCATGAGCGGTGGCAGCACCGCCGGGTCGCGGTCGTGCCAGAGAGCGGGGCGCCAGTTGAGGTCGAAGCTGGTGAGCCGGCCCGGTCGGCGGTCGGCGAGCAGTGCGCGCAGCAGGCTCAGGCAGTCGTCGGAGAGGGCGGCGGTGATGCCGGACAGGTGCAGCAGCCGGGCGCCGGCCAGCAGCCGGGCGGCGGCCGGGTCGGCCAGCAGGGCGGGGGACAGCGCGGCGGCGGCCGAGCCGCGGCGGTGGTAGTGCAGCCGGCTGCGCCCGGGCCCGAGGTCGTGCCGGCTGCCGCCGGTGCCGCCGACCTCCTTGAGGTAGAGGCCGGTCGGGCGGTGCGGGTCCACCGCGACGGCGGAGACGTCGACCCCGCGGGCGGCGACCTCGGCGAGCAGCCGGCGCCCGAAGCCGTCGTCGCCCACCCGGCTGATCCACGCGCTCGGCACACCGAGCGCGGCCAGTGCGCCCGCCACGTTGGACTCGGCGCCGCCGACCGTGAGGCGGAAGTTCCCCACCGACTCCAGTGGGCCCGGCCGGTCCGGCAGCAGCACCGCCATCGACTCGCCCACGCAGACCGCGACCGGGGCGCCGGGTGGCGGCGGGGAGCCCGTGCCGACGGCGGACGGCTGTCGTGGCATCGGCGGGACTCCTCGTCTGCGGCGGCCGTTGCGTCGTCCTCGGTCCGGGTCCGTCGGTCCCGGGGTTCGTCGGCCTCGGGGTCCGTCGGCCTCGGGCTGCTGGGCTCCGTCGTTCCGGGGCCGGCGCCGTTGACCCCGGTCCGGCGCCGATGCTAGAACCGTGACGCCAGCATGCGCAACAGGCGTTGCGCATGTTGCAACAGGCGAACGGGAGAAGACGATGGGTCAGACCTTCGCGGGCACCTTCGCCGGCGCCCTCGTCGACACCGGCGCCGGCACCGGGTCGGGCATCGACGCCGGCCGGGTGGCGGCCCTCGCCGACGAGGTGATCGACTGGCGGTTCAAGGCACTGCCGCCCGCCGCCCGGGGGCTCAGCGTCCGCGACTACCTCGCCACCGGACCCACCCTCGCCGGGCTCGGCACCCCGCTGCTCACCCTCGAAGCGGCCGCCGTCGAGCACAACGTGCGGACCATGGCCGACTGGTGCGCCGGGGCCGGCGTGACACTCGCCCCGCACGGCAAGACCACCATGGCGCCCGCGCTCTGGCAGAAGCAGCTGGACGCCGGCGGCCACGGCATCACCCTCGCCAACCTGTCGCAGGTCCGGGTCGCGCGCGCGTTCGGCGTGCAGCGGATCCTGCTCGCCAACACCCTGCTCGACCCGGGCGGCCTCGCCTGGCTCGCCGGCGAGCTGGCCGCCGACCCGGCCTTCGCCTTCCTCACCTGGGCCGACTCCACCGAGGGCGTCCGGCTGATGGACGAGGCGCTACGTGCGGCCGGCGCCGAGCGCCCGGTCGAGGTGCTGGTCGAACTGGGCGCCCCCGGCGGGCGGACCGGCGCCCGCGGCGTCGACGCGGCGGTCGCGGTCGCCGCCGCCGTCCTGCGCGCGCCCACCCTCCGGCTGGCCGGGATCGGCGGGTACGAGGGCGCACTGGCCCATGACGCCACCGCCGGCGGGCTGGACGCCGTCCGCGGCTACCTGCGGGCGCTGGCCGAGCTGCACGGGCGGCTCGCCACCGCCTACTCCGACGCGGCCCCGCCGGTGGTCAGTGCCGGCGGCAGCGCGTACTTCGACCTGGTGGCCGAGGAGTTGTCCGCGCTCCCGGAGGCCGCCGTGGTGCTGCGCTCCGGCGCGTACATCGCCCACGACGACGGCTTCTACCGCGGGATCTCGCCGCTCGGGCGGGGCGGGGGCGGTGGCGCCCCGCCGTTCCGCAGCGCCCTGCACGGCTGGGTCCGCGTGCTCTCCCGGCCGGAGCCGCAGCTGGCGGTGCTGGATGCCGGCAAGCGCGACCTGCCGTTCGACGAGGGGCTGCCCGAGCCGCAACTCGTCCGGGGAGGAGCCGACTTGGCCGGGACTTCGGCGCGGATCGGCGCGCTCGACGACCAGCACGCCTTCCTGCGCGACGCCGGCGACCTCGCTCCGGTCGGCGCCGTGCTGCGGCTCGGCATCTCGCACCCGTGCACCGCCTTCGACCGGTGGACGATGATCCCGGTGCTGGACGACGCCTCGGCGGCGGAGCCCAGGGTCACCGGCCTGGTCCGGACGTTCTTCTGATGGGCGGCGGCCGGTCGGGCCCGGGCACGGAGGCGTCCAGGGGCGCGGGCGGGGCGCTGGTCTTCAGGGGCGCGACCGTGGTCGACGGCAGCGGCGCCGACCGGTACCGCGCCGACGTCCGGATCGACCGGGGGCTGATCACCGGGATCGGCCGGCGTCTGACTGCGGCGAGGGAGGTGGACGCCGACGGACTGGTGCTGGCGCCCGGCTTCATCGACCTGCACGCCCACTCCGACCTCGCCCTGCTGCTCGAACCCGAGCACCCCGCCAAGGTCACCCAAGGCGTCACCTGCGAAGTCCTCGGCCAGGACGGCCTGTCGTACGCCCCGTCCGACGACACCACACTGCCCGCGCTGCGCCGCCAGATCGCCGGCTGGAACGGCGACCCGGAGGGCTTCGACTGGGACTGGCGCACCGTGGGCGAGTACCTGGACCGCCTCGACCGGACCGGCACCGGGGTCAACGCCTGCTACCTGGTCCCGCACGGCTCGCTGCGGATGCTCGCCGTGGGCTGGGCGGACCGCGCCCCCGCGCCGGCCGAACTCGACCGGATGCGCGCCCTGTTGGCCCAGGGCCTGGCCGAGGGCGCGGTCGGGATGTCCAGCGGGCTGAGCTACACCCCCGGGATGTACGCCGGCACCGCCGAGCTGGTCGAGCTCTGCCGCGTGGTCGCCCGCTACGGCGGCTTCCACGCCCCGCACCAACGCTCGTACGGGGAGGGGGCGTTGGAGGGCTACACGGAGATGGTGGAGATCGCCCGGCAGTCCGGCTGCCCCGTCCACCTGACCCACGCCACCATGAACTTCGGCGTCAACCGGGGCCGGGCCGGCGAACTGCTCGACCTGGTCGACCGGGCGCTGGCCGACGGCGTCGACCTCACCCTGGACAGCTACCCCTACCTGCCCGGCTCGACCACCCTGGCCGCCCTGCTGCCCGGTTGGGCCACCGAGGGCGGCCCCGCGGCGACCCTGGAGCGGCTCGCCGACCCCGGCCGGTGCGAGCGGATCCGGTACGAGGTCGAGGAGAAGGGCAGCGACGGCTGCCACGGCGTGGTCGCCGACTGGGCGGCCGTCCAGCTCTCGGGCGTCGGCAACCCCGAACTCGCCGGCCTGGTCGGGCGGACCGTCGCCGGAATCGCCGCCGAGCAGCGGCGCAGCGGCACCGAGGTCTTCCTCGACCTGCTCCGCCGGGACGGACTGGCCACCACCGTCCTCCAGCACGTCGGCCACGAGGAGAACGTCCGGGCGATCATGCGGCACCGCGTGCACGCCGTCGGCAGCGACGGCCTGCTGACCGGTGCCCGGCCGCACCCGCGTGCCTGGGGGACCTTCCCCCGCTACCTCGCCCGCTACAGCCGCGAGTTGGGCGTGCTCACGCTGGAGGAGACGGTCGCCCGGATGACCGGCCGGCCGGCCGCCCGGCTCGGGCTGGACCGGCGCGGCCTGATCGCCCCCGGTCACCACGCCGACCTGGTGCTCTTCGATCCGCAGACGGTCCGGGACACCGCCACCTTCGAGCAGCCGCGGCTGCCCGCCACCGGAATCGAGCACGTCTACGTCAACGGCACCGCCGTAGTCCGGCAGGGCCGCACCACGGGCGCCCGGCCCGGGCGCGCCCTGCGCCGCACCGACCGAGGGACCCGAGCCGTATGAACCCCACGCCCGCCGTCCTCGCCCGGGCCCGCGCCCTGACGGCCGCCTCGCCCGTCATCGCGGTGGTCCGCGCCCCCCGGATCCCGGACGCGGCCGCGCTCTGCCGGGCGCTCGCCGAGGGCGGCATCCGGCTGACCGAACTGACCTTCACCACACCGGAGGTGACGGCCCATCTGCGCCGGGCCGCCCGCGAGGGCTGGCGGGTCGGGGCCGGCACCGTGCTGACCGCGGAGCAGGCCGAGCAGGCGGTCGCGGCCGGCGCCGGGTTCGTGGTCACCCCCGGGCTCCGGCCCGAGGTGGCCCGGGCCGCGCACGCCGCCAGGGTGCCGGTGCTGCTCGGCGCGCTCACCCCGACCGAGGTGCTCCAGGCCGCCGAACTCGGCGCCGCCGCGGTCAAGATCTTCCCGGCCCGGACGTTCGGCCCCCGCTACTTCAGGGACCTGCGCGGCCCGCTCCCGGACATCCCGCTGGTCGCCTCCGGCGGCGTCGACGCGGGCAACGCCGCGGAGTTCCTGGCCCAGGGCGCGCTCGCGGTCTGCGCCGGGACGGACGTGGTGCCGCCGGACGCGGTCGCGGACGGCGACTGGGCCGAGATCACCCGCCGGGCGAAGGCGTTCACCGAGGCCTGCGGGGCGGCGGGGGCCGGGGGCGCCGGCAGTGGCTGACGCGGGCCGCCGGCGGTGCGGGTCGGCGCGTCGGCGCCGAGGCACAGGAGAGGCGGTGGCGGCGGCCGACGCGGGCTGTCGGGACGGCCGGGATTGGACGAGAATCGGTAGACCCGGCCCACGCCCCCGGCACCCGGCAGGAGGATCCAGCCCATGACCTCGACCCGCCCCGGCCCCGACTGGCTCGCCGACGCCGTCCTCTACCAGATCTACCCGCAGACCTTCGCCGACTCCGACGGCGACGGCATCGGCGACTTCGCGGGCATCGCCGAGCACCTTGACCACCTGGCCTGGCTCGGCGTCGACACGGTCTGGCTCACCCCCTGCTTCCGGTCCCCGTTCCGGGACGCCGGGTACGACGTCAGCGACTACCTCGCGCCCGCCCCGCGCTACGGCACCGCCGAGGGCCTGGCGACGCTGGTCGAGGCGGCCCGCCGCCGGGGCGTCCGGCTGCTGCTCGACCTCGTCGCCGGCCACACCTCCGACCGCCACCCCTGGTTCCTGGCCGCCGCCGAGGACCCCTCCGACCACCGGTACATCTGGTCCGACCGGCCGGTGGACGGCTTCGTCGCCTCGCCCGGCAGCCGCCCCGGCTGGTACCGGCCGAACTTCTTCGACTGCCAGCCGGCGCTCAACTTCGGCTACGCACGCAGCCGTTCCGACCAGCCCTGGCGCCAGCCGGTCGACGGCGAGGGGCCGCGGGCCAACCGCGCAGCGCTGCGCGGGATCATGGCGCACTGGCTCGGCCTCGGCGTGGCCGGCTTCCGCGTCGACATGGCCTCCTCGCTGGTCAAGGACGACCCCGGGTTCACCGAGACCGCCAAGCTCTGGACCGAACTGCGCGACTGGCTCGACCGCACCCATCCGCAGGCCGCCCTGTTCGCCGAGTGGGGCGACCCGGCCACCGCCGTCGCGGCCGGCTTCCACGCCGACTTCTTCCTCCAGTTCGGCGGCGCCGACCGGGGCCTGCCGCTGCGCTCGCTGTGGAACAACAACGCCGGCACGGTGGAGGAGTTCTGGCAGCAGGGCCCCTGCTACTTCGACGCCGAGGGCCGGGGCACCCCGCAGGTCTTCCTGGACGCCTGGCGCTCCGCCGCCGAACTCACCGAGGGCGCCGGGTACATCGCCCTGCCCACCGCCAACCACGACTTCTCCCGGCTCGCCACCGGCCCGCGTACGGCCGAGCAACTGGCCCCCGCCTTCGCGCTGCTGTTCACCTGGCCCACCCTGCCGGCCGTCTACTACGGCGACGAGATCGGCATGCGCTACCTGCCGGGCCTGCCCGACGTCGAGGGCAGCGTGCTCGGCCCGCACTACAACCGGGCCGGCTCGCGAACCCCGATGCAGTGGACGCCCGGGCCGAACGCCGGCTTCTCCACGGCGCCCGCCGAGCGGCTCTACCTGCCCGTGGACCCCGACCCGCACCGCCCCAACGTCGCCACCCAGCGGGCCGACCCGACCTCGCTGCTGCACACCGTCCGCCGGCTGATCGCGCTGCGCCGGGCCCACCCCGGGCTGGGCGCCGACGGGTCGGTGGACGTCCGGCACGCCGGGTACCCGCTGGTGTACGTCCGGGCGGGCCGGTACCTGGTGGCGGTCAACCCGCGGCGGGAGCCGGGGGCGGTGGCGCTCGGGCCGGTCGTCGCGGCACGGCCGCTGGACGTGCAGGGGGTGCGGGTGAGCGGCGGGGAGCTGCGGGCGGAGGGCTTCTCGTACGGGGTGTTCGAACTGGGCTGACCGCCCGTCGGCCGGCGTCGGCCGGCGTCGGCCGCCCGTCGGCCGGCGCTGACCTGCGGCGTGGTCCGTGTCCGGCCCGCGGTCGAGCGGGGTGGCGACGGGGGCGGGCTTCCGGGTGCGCTCGAAACGGTTGTAGACTGCATCCAGATGGTTGCATTTACCATCCGCTTTCCGTGATCTGCCGTGTGCCCCGCCGCCTGCCGTGCGGCGTGGCACGCGGCAGATCACCGACCACGGCACCGGAGGACGGAACGACCGCCATGAGCACACCCCAGACCACCGCCGCGGCGCCCACCCCGGGGCACTCGCTCAAGCACCTCGCCGTCCATCTAGTCACCCCGCTGCTGATGTGCCTCGGGATGGCCCTCGCCTACCAGGGCGCGTTCCACCAGCCCGAGCCGCACCACCTGAAGGTCGCCGTCGTCGGCACAGCGCCGCAGGCGCAGGGCCTCGCGGACGCCGTCCGGGCCGAGGCCGGACCGGCGCTCGACGTCAGCACGCTGCCCGGCCGGGAGGCCGCCGAGCAGCGGCTGCGCGACCGCGAGCTGGTCGGCGCGTTCCTGCCGGACGGCCGGCACCCCGAGCTGCTGATCGCCAAGGCCGGCTCGGACACCTCGGCGATGGCGGCCGAGGCGGTGTTCCGGAACGTCACCGACCGGCAGGGCGTCCCGCTGCACGTCACCGACCTCGCCACCCCGGGCAAGGGCGACCCGACCGGGCAGGGACTGTTCTTCCTGCTGGTCGCGCTCAGCATCGGCTCCTACGGCAGCGTCGCGGTGATCGGCGCGGCGGGCGCGGCGCTGGGCATACGGGTCCGGGCGCTGGTCGGCCTGGTCACCTCGCTGCTGGTCAGCGTGATCGGGATCGTCACCGCCGGGCCGGTGTTCCACGTCGTCGACCACGACCTGGCGGCCGTCTGGGCGCTCGGCTGGCTCTACTCGGCCGGCGTGGTCGCGATCGGCATCGGCCTGTATGCCTTCCTCCGGCGGTGGACCACGCTGGTGATGATGGTGCTGTTCGTGATGCTGAACTTCACCAGCTCCGGCGGGGTCTACCGGCCCGACCTGCAGAACGGCTTCTTCGGCGGCCTGCACTCCTTCTGGACCGGCGCCGGCTTCCTGGAGGGGGCGCGCAGCCTGCTCTACTTCGACGGCGGCGCGGGCTTCGGCGGACACCTGCTGACCCTGGTGCTCTGGCTGCTGGCCGGCGCGCTGGTGATGGCGGCCGCGGCGCTCCACGAGCGGCGCGGGCGGCCGGCGGACCGGCGGGCGGCGGCCCGGGCGGCGCG
>NZ_JBEYVJ010000243.1:0-11250 GCF_040643935.1 Kitasatospora sp. NPDC047058
GGTGGGGTGGCGAGGTGCCAGTCGAGGCCGCGCTCGGCGGTCGCGTCGAGGTGCCCGGCGAACACCCCGGTCGGCGCGGCGGCGGCCCGGTCGCCGAAGAACTGCCCGATGGCGAGGTCCCCGACCAGCCAGCCCGCCGCGAGCTCCCACTCGGCCGCGGCGGCGGCGTGCCGCAGCGCCTCGTCGAGCAGACCGGCCGCGTGCAGCCAGCGGGCGGCGGTGGCGTGCAGCTTCTGCGGCAGGCCGGGGTGGCAGGCCCGCAGGTGCACCCGGAGGATCTCCGCGAACAGCGGGTGGTGGCGGTACCAGGAGTGGCCCAGCGGGGTGACGAACGCGTTGGCGCGGGCGAGTTCCTCCAGCGTGCGCTCCGCGTCGTCGCGCCCGGTCAGCGCGTTCGCCAGGGAGGGGTGGGTGCGGTCGAGCAGGCTGGTGCGCAGCAGGAGGTCCCGGGTCGGCGCCGGCTGGGCGTCCAGCACCTCGGCCAGCAGGAAGTCCGCGATCACGCTGTGCCCGGCCTCGAACTCCTTGAGGTAGCGCTCACGGTCCCCGGCGTGCTCGGTGGCCAGCGCGCACAGGCGCAGGCCGGCCGCCCACCCCTCGGTGCGCCGGGTCAGCGCCCGGACGCCGTCCTCGGACAGGTCGAGACCGTGCCGGCGCAGCAGGACGGCGGCCTCGTCGGGGGTGAACGCCAGGTCGGCGGAGCGGACTTCGGTGATCTCGTCCGCCGCGCGGTATCGGTGCAGCGGGAGCAGCGGTTCGTTGCGGCTGACCAGGACCAGGCGCAGGCCGTCACCGGCGTGCCGCAGCAGGGTGTGGAGGTCCGCGGCGACGTCCGGGGCGGTGAGCCGCTCGAACTCGTCGAGGACGAGGACGACGGGCTCCCGGCGGCCGGCCAGGGCGCCCGCCAGGAGGGCGGGCAGCCCGGGGCCGGCCGGCCCGGGCGGGCGGGCGGGCGCCGGTTCCGCCGGAAGGGGGACGCCGGCGCGGCGGAGCGCCTCGGCGAGCAGCGCCGGGAGGGCCCCGGGTGCGCCGTCCTGTTCCTCCAGGGTGAGCCAGGCGGCGGGGCCCGGCAGGGCCGCGCTCCGCACCCAGTCGCAGACCAGCAGGGTCTTGCCGGCGCCGGCCGGGCCGTTGACGAGGAGCAGCGGGTGCTCGCGCACGCCGCGGGTGAGGCGGTCGGCCAGCCGCGCCCTGCGGACGAAGGTCGCGGGGACGGGGGGCACCCGCAGGCGGGTGGCGAGGACGGTGTCCGCCGCGGACGGCTCCGGGCCGGGGGAGCCGGCGGTCCGGCGCCTCGGCGCTGAGGTCATGGTCATCACCAGCCGTAGGGCCGGACGGGTGTCCGGCGGGGTGCTTCCCTTCGATCCTCGAATGGCCGCCGTCGGGCCGCAACGGCTGGACGGCCCGGGTGGGCAGGGCCGACCGGGCCCTGTCGGGTGGGCCAGGGCCGGGCGGGCGGCGGGCGGTCGCCGGGTGTCGCGCCGGGTGCCGCCGGGTCACCCCAAAGAGGTGATCCCGCCGGCGCGGGCCGGCGGTAGCGTCAGAGCGGGACGGATCCACCGGTGTCGGGCCTCGGCGCGCACCCCGGGCCCGTCCCGCCGACCGGACCTCTCTCACCAGGAGCGGACGTGAGCAACGAACCCAACAGCGCTCGGCAGCTGGACGAACCAGGCCCGATCGACTACGTGGTCGTCGAGTTCCCCGGCAGTCGGATGACCGGGGAGGGCATGCCCGTTCTCGTCGACCTAGTCGACCGGGGCATCATCCGGATCCTCGACCTGACCTTCATCAAGAAGGAGGAGGACGGCACGGTCATCGGCCTGGAGCTCGCCGATGTGGACGGCGACGGCGAACTCGACCTCACCTTCTTCGAGGGCGTCTCGTCCGGGCTCATGGGCCACGACGACCTCGCCGAGGCCGGTGGACTGATCGGTCCCGGCGACTCCGCCGCGGTGCTGCTCTACGAGAACCTGTGGGCCGCACCGCTGGTCGCGGCCCTGCGCAACGCCGGCGCCCGGATGGTCGCGAGCGGACGGGTGCCCGTCCAGGACGTCATCGAGGCGCTCGACGCGCTCGACTCCGTGAGCTGACCCGGTCGCCCCGGCCCCCGTCCGTCCACCCCAGCCTTCGCACCCCAGCCCTCAACCTCTCAGGCAGGAAGTCATGCCCGGACTACTTCGAGGAGTCGCACGGACCGCGGTCGTCGCGGGGACGGCCACGGCCGTGTCCAACCGCGTCTCGCGCCGTCAGGCCGGCCGCTGGGCCCAGCAGGAGGAAGCCCAGCAGCCCGCACCCGCCCAGCCCGCGCCCGCACCCGCGCCCGCCGCGCCGGCACCGGCCTCCATGGACTCCAAGCTCGACCAGCTGAAGGAACTCGCGACGCTCAAGGAGCAGGGCGTCCTGACGGAGGAGGAGTTCACGGCCCAGAAGGCCCGCATCCTCAACGGCTGAGCCGTAGCCGCACGGCCCGGCCCCTCCCGGCCCCGGGCCCCGCGCCCGTCCGGCGCGGGGCCTGGGGCCGGGGCGCGTGCTTCCGGCTCGCCGCAGAGGACTTCGACACCGTCGTGCCCGGCGGCACGGACCGGCGGGATCCGTCCTGCTGTGTACGCCTGTGGTGTGATCGGCGCGGGTCGATACCCATCGGAAGGCGTGTCGGAAGGGCACTGGCCGCCCCCTGGGCCATAACTAGATCATATGCCTGGCTGGAAACTGTCCTTCTGCGCGACTGCCGCCGGCCTGGTGCTGGCCATCTCGGTCGCCGGCCCTCCCCCCGGCGGGCCAGGAACCGGTGGACTGGGGTTGTCGGTGACCGTCGACGGTCAAGCAGACACGCCCGTGGTGAAGACCGGCGACGAGGTGCGGGTGAGCTACCGACTGCGCAACGATGGTGGAGCCCCGGTGACCGACCTGCGGATCACTGACGCCCTGGCCCCCGGAGTCGAGCCTCATTGCCCGGGGCGCGAGGCCGGGGGCATCCTCCGACTCCCACCGGTGGCCACTCTCGTCTGCACGGCGACCGTGCGCGCCCTGCCCGGTGGACATGAGGGCCTGGTCAGCGTCCGGGGGGTGTCCGCTGACGGCCACCGAACCCTCACCCGTACGGCGCACTCGCGTTACACCGGCGCGGGTGCAGGCCCGGGATCCCCCTTCGGTGTTGCAATCGCTGCAGGAGCACCCGCGCCGGGATCTGGAGCGACAGGAGCAGTGGCGGCTGCGCCTGCCACACCTGGCGCACCCGCGTGCGTGCCCGGGGTTCCTGCGCCGGGGGCTCCTGCGCCCGGGGTTCCTGGGGCGGCGGTTCCTGCGCCCGGGGCTGCTGGGGCGGCGGTTCCTGCGCCCGGGGTGCCTGTGGTTGGGGCTGCGGTGGCGGGGGTTCCAGTGGCCGGGGCTGCCGGGGCCGTTGCTGCTGAGCCCGGGGCGCCCGGGGCGGTTCCTGCGCCCGGGGTTCCTGCGCCTGAGGCGAGTGCGGGCAGGGCTCTCGCGGTCGGGGTTCCTCTGGCTGGGGCTGTTGCGCCCGGGGCCGCCGCTGTGCCGGCGGTTCCTGTGCCCGGGGCACCCGTGGTCGGGGCTGCTGCGCCCGGGGTTCCCGGGGCCGCTGTGCCGGGGGCTCCCGTGGTCGGGGCTCCCGGGGCCGTTGCTCCCGCGCCCGGTGCCGGGGTTCCTGTGGTCGGGGCCGCCGTGCCGGGGGCGGCTGCGCCCGGGGCTGTGGTGGCGGGGGTTCCTGCCGCCGCAGCCGCTGTGCCGGCGGTTCCGGTGCCCGGGGCTCCCGTGGCCGGTGCTCCCGCAGCCGGTGTGGTCGTGCCTGGTGGTCCCGCGGGCGGAGGCCCTCGTCCCGGGGCTCGTCCCGGGGCTCCAGCAGGTGGGGTTCCCAATGCCGGAGCGCCCGCGGGCGGTGCGAGGGCAGCCGGAGCCGGGGCGTCCGGCCCTGCGGTGCCGGGCAGCGGGCGTAAGCCCGTGCAGAGCTCGCCGAGTGCTTCCGGTACCGCGTCCGCGACGCCCTCCCGGCCCCCCGGACCAGGCGCGGGGGGAGGCCACGTCGCCTCACCTCTCCTGCACTCCGGCCGCTTCGACCACCCCAGGCCCCGCCTGCCGCACACCTTCCTTCTCATGTTCTTCCTCGTCCTGTGCGTTCCCGCGATTGCTGCCGCAGCCATCGCGAAGCGTCGCCGTAGGACGCGCCGCCGACCCGACCGAGGCTCAAGGGCACCATGGAACACGTAATCGGAGTGATCGGCATTGTCGCCGGATTCGTCGTGGTCGCCGGGGGCGCTGCCTTCCTCAACGGCCGGAGGTCCAGCCGACCGGAGCCGGCGGAAGAGGAACGCGACCACACCGCCGAGTACCTGACGATGATGGTCGGCGTGTTGTACGCGTTGGTGCTGGGCGTGGCGTTGGTCTCCGTCTGGGAGGCCAAAAACGACGCGGCCACCCACATCAGTGCCGAGGCGGGTGCTCTGCACCAGACGTATCTGCTCGCCGACGGGCTCCCGCCCGCCGACGCCCAGCAAGCCCGATCGGCGGCGGTCGCCTATGCCAGCTACGTGCGGAACGAGGAGTGGCCCCTGATGGAGCAGCGCAAGCCGCTGGGCACGCGCGGCTGGACGCTTCTGCACGACGTGCAGGACGCTTGGGCGTCCTTCGAGCCCACCACCAACGCGCAGCAGCAGGTGGACCAGCTGGCGTTCGGGCAGATCTCCGTCGCCTACGAGGCGCGCAACGGACGCGAGGCGGTCGGAGGCGGCGGCATGTCGGGCGTGATGTGGTTCGGCCTGCTCGCCGGCGGGGCGCTCACCCTGGGCCTGATGTTCCTCTTCGGAATCCAGCGCACTCGCACCCATGTGGTACTGGCCATGGGTTTCACCAGCCTCATCGCCTTCATGGTCGTCTTCATCTACGCCTTGAACTCCCCCTTCGGAGGCCTGCTCGGCCTGAGTCCCGCGCCCTTCGCCGAGGTCGGCGTCGGAGGCTGACCGAGGGGCCGGCAGGCCGTCGTCGGGGCCGGTGCCTCCGCACCGGACAGCCCCGGACGGGCCGCGCGGGCCGCGCCGGGGCGCCGGGTCTCTCGATGATTGAGCTATATGATGCGACCGACCGTCACCGGACCCCGCCACGAAGGGCGTTCACCGATGCGCACCGGAAGCCCCGCCGGCCGTCCTCCGTCCGGCTCCACCGCGGGCCGGCGAGCCCGGCTGCTGATCCCCCTCGCACTCCTCGTCGTCTGGCTGGGCCTGGGCGGGGCGTTCGGCCCGTACGCGGGCAAGCTCTCCTCGGTGGCCACCAACGACCGGGCCGCCTTCCTGCCGCGCAGCGCCGAGTCGACCGAGGTCGCGCAGCTCGGGCAGGGGTTCCAGAGCGTCGCCGCGCTGCCGGTGATCGTGGTCTGGGAGAGCCGCACCGGGGCCGTCGACGACGCCCAGCGCGCCGCCGCCGAACAGGCACTGCGCGCGGCCGCCGGCGTCCCCGGCGCCACCGGCCGGGTCACCCCCGCCGTGCCCGCCGAGGACGGCCGGGCGCTGCAGGGCGTCGTCCAGCTGCGCGCCGACCTCGGGCGGCAGACCGGAGACAGCGTCAGGGCGGTGCGCGCGCTCGCCGGCCAGGTGCCGGACACCACGGTCGGCCTGGCCGGACCGGCCGCGATGGCGGCCGACCTCGGCAGCGCCTTCGCCGGGATCGACGGGCTGCTGCTCGGCGTCGCCCTCGGCGTGGTGCTGCTGATCCTGCTCGCCGTGTACCGGGCCGTGCTGCTCCCGCTGCTGGTCATCCTCGGCGCCGTGTTCGCCCTCGGGATCGCCTGCGCGCTGGTGTACCTGCTCGCCCGCCACGACCTGGTCCGGGTGGACGGCCAGGTGCAGGGCCTGCTGTCGATCCTGGTGATCGGCGCCGCCACCGACTACGGGCTGCTGCTCTCCGCCCGCTTCCGCGAGGAACTGCACCTGCACGGCGACCGGCTCGCCGCGATGCGGACCGCCTGGCGGCGGTCGGCCGAGCCGATCGCCGCCTCCGGTGCCACCGTCGCCCTGGCCCTGCTGGTCCTGCTGTTCTCCGACCTGACGAACAACCGGGCGCTCGGGCCGGTCGGCGCGATCGGGATCGGCTGTGCGGTGCTGTCCGCGCTGACCTTCCTGCCGGCCGCGCTGGCCCTGCTCGGCCGCGCCGCCTACTGGCCGGCCCGGCCGGCCGCCGACGGGCGGGCCCCGGTGCACGCCGTCTGGGAGCGGGTGGCCGCGCTGGTGGGCCGCCGGCCGCGCGCGACGTGGGCGGCGAGCCTGGCGGTGCTGGCCGCGATGGCGGCCTTCGCGCCCACCCTGGACTCCGGGGGCGTGCCGCAGAGCGAACTGTTCGTCAAGGCCCAGCCCTCCGTGGCCGGGCAGCGGCTGCTGTCCGCACACTTCGCGGGCGGGGCCGGCAACCCGGCCGTCGTCCTCGCCGCGGCCGGGCAGGCGGAGGCGGTCACGGCCGCGGCCGGCGTCCCCGGCACGGCCGGCATCCGGCCGTTCACCGGCGGCGCCCCGGGCGGTCCGCCCAAGGCGGTGGACGGGCGGGTCCGGCTGGACGTCACGCTCGCCGACCCGGCCGACAGCGACGAGGCGATCGCCACGGTGCAGCACCTGCGGCAGGCCGTGCACGCGGTGCCGGGGGCGGACGCGCTGGTCGGCGGCTACACCGCGCAGCAGTACGACACCCGGGTCACGGCCGAGCGCGACCGGGCGCTGATCATGCCGGTGGTGCTGCTCTGCATCCTGGCCGTGCTGGTCCTGCTGCTGCGTTCGCTGCTCGCCCCGGTGCTGCTCGCCGCCACGGTGGCCCTCTCCTACCTGGCCACGCTCGGCGTCAGTGCGGTGGTCTTCCCGCACGTGTTCGGCTTCTCCGCCACCGATCCCTCGGTGCCGCTGTACGGGTTCGTGTTCCTGGTCGCGCTGGGCGTGGACTACAACATCTTCCTGATGACCCGGGTCCGGGAGGAGGCGTTGCGGGTGGGCACCCGGGAGGGGGTGCTGCGCGGTCTGACCGCGACCGGAGGGGTGATCACCTCGGCGGGGGTGGTGCTCGCCGCGACCTTCGCCGCGCTCGGGGTGATCCCGCTGGCCTTCCTCGCCCAGATCGCCTTCATCGTCGCCTTCGGCGTGCTGCTGGACACCCTGCTGGTGCGTTCACTGCTGGTCCCGGCGCTGGTCCGGGATCTGGGGGAGCGGGTCTGGTGGCCGGCCCGGCTCGTCCGGGTGACGGACCGTCCGGCGGTTCCGGCGCAGGTCGGCGAACCGGTCTGAGTGCCGGTCCGAGTGCCGGTCCGCGCGCAGGTCCGATGGCAGGGCCGGGTGCCCGGTCTGCACACCGGTCGCGGGGTCGCCCGTTAGGCTGAACGGGTCAGCACGCCGCCCGCGACCGGAGCAGGTGACCTTGTCGGAGCAGGAGCCGAGCCCGTCCCCGGCCACGCCCGGAGCACCGCCCGGCACGCCGGCGTTCGGCCGGCTGCTCCAGGACCTCGCCGCCGAGCTGAACCTGCTCGGCCACGGCTTCGCCGCCGCCAGCGGCCTGCACGCCACCGACGTGCAGGCCCTGCTCGCCGTGATGCGGGCGGCCCCGGAGGAGGAGGGCGCCCCCGGCGGGATCACCCCCGGCCGCCTGCGCGAGGAGCTGGCCCTCAGCTCGGGGGCGGTCACCGCGGTGCTGGACCGGCTGGAGCGCGCCGGGCACATCCGGCGCACCCGGGATGCCGCCGACCGCCGCCAGGTGCTGGTGCACTACCTGCCGGGCGCCGGGCGGATGGCGGCCGAGTGGTTCGCGCCGGTCGCGCGGCGCACCGAGGCCGTGCGGGCCGAGTTCACCGCGGCGGAGCTGGCCGTGGTCGGCCGCTTCCTCGGCCGGTTCACCGGCGAACTGGCGGAGCTGCGGCACACGCGCTGAACCTCTGGGGGGCCCACGGCACAGCCTCAGGCGGGAGGCCGGCCCCGGCGGGCGATCAGTGCCTCCAGCCCGTCGAGAATGCGCTCCAGCCCGAAGTCCAGCGCCTGGTCGCGGCCGTCCGGCGCCGTGATCGCCGCGGCGAGCGCCGGGAAGCGGTCGGCGTGTTCGCGGACCAGCCCGCCGAGGAGGGCGAGCAGCTCCGACTCGGGTGCGCCGTCCGGCCCGGCGGCCCGGGCCTGCTCGGCGATGCCGCGGACGTGGCCGGCCAGCAGCGCGGCGGCGTCCATCCGCTCGGGGCCGGTCAGCCCGGTGCCGTCCAGTGCGGCCACCACCCGCTCCAGCCAGGCGAGTTCGGTCGGACCCATCACCCGGGGGCCGACGGTGGCGTCCAGTAGCCACGGGTGGGCGCCGAAGGCCTCGGCCAACTGGCGTGCCCAGTGGTCGAGTTGCCCGCGCCAGTCAGGAAGGCCGACGGGCGCCTCGGGTGCGCCGACCGCCGCCTCGACCATCAGCGCGACCAACTCGGCCTTGCCGGGAACGTAGCGGTAGAGCGACATCTTGGTGTAGTCGAGCAGCCCGGCGACCCGCTGCATCGAGACGGCGCCGAGCCCCTCCGCATCCGCGATCTCGATGCCGGCCCGGGCGATCCGTTCCAGGCTGAGCGCCGGCTTGGGCCCCCGGGTGGGCTTGGGGCGCGGGCCCCAGAGCAGCCGTGCCGTCCGGCCGGGCCCGTCGTCGGATCCGCTGGTCAATCCCCGCTCCCGTCCTTGCGCCGGGCGGCCCTTGCCGAACCCGTCAACTGTGTCTACCGTACACAGCGGCAATCAGTGTCCACCGGACACAGTTTCAGCCCCGGCGGTCCCCGACGGACGGAGTAGTACATATGGGCGCCAAGGTCCTCATCTCGGGCGCGAGCATCGCCGGCCCCGCGCTGGCCCACTGGCTCGGGCGGTACGGCTTCGAGCCGACCGTGGTCGAGCTCGCCCCGGCCCTGCGCGGCGGCGGGCAGGCCGTCGACTTCCGCGGCGAGACCCACCGCACCGTACTGGCGCGGATGGGCCTGCTCGACGAGCTGCGCCGGCTAGGCACCGGCGGCACCCCGATGACCTTCGTCGACGAGCGCGGCCGCCGACTGCTGCACCTCCCGGCCGACTTCGCGGGCGGCGAGATCGAGGTGCCGCGCGGCGAGCTGGCCCAGCTGCTGTACCGGCACAGCCTGCCCACCACCGAGTACGTCTTCGGCGACTCGATCACCGCGCTGGAGGAGACGTCCAGCGGCGTCCGCGCGGAGTTCCGGCACGGCGCGCCGCGCACCTTCGACCTGGTGATCGGCGCGGACGGGCTGCACTCCAACGTCCGCCGGCTCGCCTTCGGCCCCGAGGAACGCTACGTCCGCCACCTCGGCTACTACGCCGCCACCTGGCAGCTCCCCAACCACCTGGGCCTGCCGCCCGGTGCACTCGGTCTCAACGTCCCGGGCCGGCTCGCCGCGCTCGGCGCGGACCACCGGGACCACGCCCGGGCCGGTGCGTTCGTGCTCTTCGCCTCGCCCGGGCTCCGCTACGACCGGCACGACACCGCGCAACAGAGGGAGCTGGTCCGGCGCGCGTTCGCGGGCCTCGGCTGGGAGGTGCCGCGGCTGCTGGAGAGCCTGCGCGAGGCCCCGGAGCTCTACTTCGACTCGATCAGCCGAGCGGACGTCCCCGCCTGGTCCACAGGCCGGATCGCGCTGCTCGGGGACGCCGCCTGCGGCGCCACCATCGGCGGGATGGGCACGGGCACCGCCGTCGTCGCCGCGTACGTCCTGGCCGGTGAACTCGCCCGGGCGGGCGGCGACCACCGCACCGCCTTCACCCGGTACGAGAACACCGTGCGCGGCTACGCCCAGGGCTGCCAGAAGGGCGGCGACCGCACCGGCCCGTTCCTCGCCCCGCGGACGGCGGCCGGGCTGCGGGTGCGCAACGCGCTGCTGGGCCGGCCGTGGGTCCTGAACCGGATGCTGGAGCTGGGCACGAAGGTCAGCACCCTCGCGCTGCCGGACTACCCGGACGGGCCGGCGCCCCGCTGACCGGCCCTGACCTCACTTCAGCGGGGTGATCCGGCCGCCGCCGTCGAGCACGGCCTCGACCGAGACGGCGGCCCGGGCGGGGCGTTCGACGGCGAGGGTGCGGTCGGGCGCAGGCCGGTCGGCCGTCCAGTCAGGGCCCTTGACGGTGAGCCGGGTGACCCTGCGGCTGCCCGCCGCCAGCAGGAACTCCGTGCCCTGCGGGGACCGCCACCACGTCCAGCCGACGGTGTCCGGCTCGAACCGGGTGCACGCCCGGCCGGGGCCGCCGCCGGTGCGCTGCGGGCCGCGGGCCCCCGGCAGCAGGACGGCCGTCACCGCGCTGCCCTCGCCGTTCCAGCGGTCGGCCCGCAGGCAGACCCAGGTGGCCGCGCCCGCGTTCTGCGGCAGTTGCTGCACCGCGAACGTCCAGAGGTTCAGCTCCTTGACCCCGGGTGTGTCGTCCGGCACCGCGCAGCCGGCCCGCGCCCAGGCCTGCAGGGCGTCCGGGGCGACCGCCTCGCGGGGCCCGGTGGCCGGCTGGCCGCGGTCCGGCGGCGGGGTGTAGCCGAGACGGGCGGGGACCAGGCCGCCGAGGTCGGCCAGCAGGAACGCCTGCCGCTCGGGGATCACGGGAGAGACCCGCAGCTGGAGCACGGTGGCGCCGCGGCAGTCCGCGAACGCGCCGGGGGAGTCGGGGCCCGCGGGCACGGCCGGCGCCGAGGCCGTCACCCCGTCCGCCCGGTCCAGCGGCTTGGCGGGCACGTCCGGCTGGTCGATCCGGCGGGTCTCCGCGGTGTCGATCCAGGGCGCGAGCAGGTAGCGGGCGGAGGTGCCCTGACGGCGCAGCACCACCGCGCCGGCCGTGGTGACGGAGGTGTCGTCGGCCCGGGCGAGTTCGAGCCCGCCGCCGCGCCCGTCGGTGTACCGGGCGAGCCGCCCGCCGTCGTACAGCACCACCACCTCGGCTCCGTCGACGGTGCCGGCGAAGAGCAGCTGCGGCGGGCCCGCGGGCGGGGCGGTGACGGTTCCCGGTTCGGCCCCGGTCTGCGGACCGGGGCGGGACCAGGCGGCGAGGGCCCGGCCGAGCAGCGCGGCGTCGTCGCGGTGGTCGCCCCGGGCGGGCCAGGCGGAGAAGTCGACCCGGGCGGTGTGCTGCCACCGGTCCGGCGCGACCCGGACCAGCGCGGCCGGATCGGCTGCCGTCCCGGCCGGCGGGACGGGGAGCGGGCGGGCGGGCGCCGCGGTCGTGCCGCCGGTGCCGGCCAGCGCGGCCGCCGTGCCGGTGAGCGCCAGCGCGG
>NZ_JBEYVJ010000244.1:0-11218 GCF_040643935.1 Kitasatospora sp. NPDC047058
CCCGCGGGCCGGTGGCCGTCGGCGGCTTCGGGGCGGATCAGGCCTTGCGCAGCTGGAAGGCGAGGCCGAGGTTCTCGTCGGAGAAGGTCTCGGACTCCCAGTCGGCGGCACCGGCGGCGAAGTCGGTGGCCAGCACCTCCTCGGCGACCAGCGGGCCGTGCTCGGCGATGGCCTCGGCGGTCTCCTCGGTGGTGGCGCGCCAGCGCAGGACGATCCGGTCGGCGACGTCCAGGCCGGAGTTCTTGCGGGCCTCCTGGATCTGGCGGATCGCGTCGCGGGCGACGCCCAGGCGCTTCAGCTCCGGGGTGATCGCCAGGTCGAGGGCGACGGTGGCGCCGGACTCGTTGGCGACGGCCCAGCCCTCGCGCGGGGTCTCGGTGATGATCACCTCGTCCGGGCTCAGCTCGATCCGCTCGCCGTCCAGTTCGACGCCGGTGGTGCCGCCGGCCCGCAGCTCGGCGGCGAGCACGGCGGCGTCGGCGGCGGCGACCGCCTTGGCGACGTCCTGCACGCCCTTGCCGAAGCGCTTGCCGAGCGCCCGGAAGTTGGCCTTGGCGGTGGTGTCGACCAGCGAACCGCCGACCTCGGCCAGCGACTCCAGGGTGGAGACGTTGAGCTCCTCGGCGATCTGCGCGCGCAGGTCGGCGGGCAGCTCCTCCCAGCCCTGGGCGGCGATCAGTGCCCGGGACAGCGGCTGACGGGTCTTCACGCCGGACTCGGCGCGGGTGGCCCGGCCCAGCTCGACCAGGCGCCGGACCAGCGCCATGTGCCGGGAGAGGTCGGCGTCGATCAGCGCCTCGTCGGCCTCCGGCCAGGCGGCCAGGTGGACCGAGGCCGGGGCGTCCGGGACGACCGGGACGACCAGGTCCTGCCAGACCCGCTCGGTGATGAACGGGGTGAGCGGGGCCATCAGGCGGGTGACCGTCTCCAGCGCCTCGTGCAGCGTGGCGAGCGCGGCGGCGTCGCCCTGCCAGAAGCGGCGGCGGCCGCGGCGGACGTACCAGTTGGAGAGGTCGTCGACGAAGCCGGAGAGCAGCTTGCCGGCGCGCTGGGTGTCGTACGCCTCGAAGGCCGCGTCGACGTCGCGGACCAGGGCGTTCAGCTCGGAGAGCACCCAGCGGTCCAGCTGCGGGCGGTCGGCCGGGGCCGGGTCGCCCGCGGACGGGGCCCAGCCGGAGGTCCGGGCGTACAGGGCCTGGAAGGCGACGGTGTTCCAGTAGGTGAGGAGGGTCTTGCGGACCACCTCCTGGATCGTGCCGTGGCCGACCCGGCGGGCCGACCAGGGCGAGCCGCCGGCCGCCATGAACCACCGGACCGCGTCGGCGCCGTGCTGGTCCATCAGCGGGATCGGCTGCAGGATGTTGCCCAGGTGCTTGGACATCTTGCGGCCGTCCTCGGCCAGGATGTGGCCCAGGCAGACGACGTTCTCGTAGCTGTTCTTGTCGAACACCAGGGTGCCGACGGCCATCAGCGTGTAGAACCAGCCGCGGGTCTGGTCGATCGCCTCGGAGATGAACTGCGCCGGGTAGCGCTTCTCGAACAGCTCCTTGTTCTTGTACGGGTAGCCGTACTGGGCGAAGGGCATCGAGCCCGAGTCGTACCAGGCGTCGATCACCTCGGGCACCCGGGTCGAGGTGCCGCCGCACTCGCGGCAGGCGAAGACGACCTCGTCGATGAACGGGCGGTGCGGGTCGAGGCCGCTCTGGTCGGTGCCGGTCAGCTCGGAGAGCTCGGCCAGCGAGCCGACGCAGGTGAGGTGGCCCTCCTCGCAGCGCCAGATCGGCAGCGGGGTGCCCCAGTAGCGGTTGCGGCTGAGCGCCCAGTCGATGTTGTTGTTCAGCCAGTCGCCGAAGCGGCCGTGCTTGACCGTCTCCGGGTACCAGTTGGTGGCCTCGTTCTCGCGGATCAGCGCGTCCTTGACGGCGGTGGTCCGGATGTACCAGGAGGGCTGCGCGTAGTAGAGCAGCGCGGTGTGGCAGCGCCAGCAGTGCGGGTAGCTGTGCTCGTAGGGCACGTGGCGGAAGAGCAGGTCGCGGGCCTGGAGGTCCTTGACCAGGGCCTCGTCGGCCTTCTTGAAGAACTGGCCGCCGACCAGCGGGACCGCGGGGGCGAAGGTGCCGTCCGCGAGGACCGGGTTGACCACCGGCAGGCCGTACTTGCGGCAGGTCGCGAGGTCGTCCGCACCGAAGGCCGGGGCCTGGTGGACGATGCCGGTGCCGTCCTCGGTGGTGACGTAGTCGGCGTTGAGGACGTAGTGCGCGTCCTCGATCTCGACCAGGTCGAACGGGCGGCGGTAGGCCCAGCGCTCCATCTCGGCGCCGGTGAAGGACCGGCCGGTGGTCTCCCAGCCCTCGCCGAGCGCCTTGGCGACCAGCGGCTCGGCGACGACGAGCCGCTCGTTGCCGTCGGTGGCCTCCACGTAGGTGACCTCGGGGTGGACGGCGGCGGCGGTGTTGGAGACCAGGGTCCACGGGGTGGTCGTCCAGACCAGCAGCGCGGCCTCGCCGGCCAGCGGGCCGGAGGTCAGCGGGAAGCGCACGAACACCGAGGGGTCGACCACGGTCTCGTAGCCCTGGGCCAGCTCGTGGTCGGACAGGCCGGTGCCGCAGCGCGGGCACCAGGGGGCGACGCGGTGGTCCTGCACCAGCAGGCCCTTGTCGAAGATCTGCTTCAGCGACCACCAGACGGACTGGACGTAGGACGGGTCCATCGTCCGGTAGGCCTCGTCGAGGTCGACCCAGTAGCCCATGCGGGTGGTCAGCTCGGCGAAGGCGTCGGTGTGGCGGGTCACCGAATCGCGGCACTTGGCGTTGAACTCGGCGATGCCGTACGCCTCGATGTCCTGCTTGCCGGAGAAGCCGAGCTCCTTCTCGACGGCCAGCTCGACCGGGAGGCCGTGGCAGTCCCAGCCGGCCTTGCGGGCGACGTGGTAGCCCTTCATCGTCCGGTAGCGGGGGAAGACGTCCTTGAAGACGCGGGCCTCGATGTGGTGGGCGCCGGGCATGCCGTTGGCGGTCGGCGGGCCCTCGTAGAACACCCACTCGGGGCGGCCCTCGGACTGCTCCAGGCTGCGCTGGAAGACCTTGTTGTCCTGCCAGAAGGAGAGGATCTGGTGCTCCAGGGCAGGCAGATCCACCTGCGCGGGGACGGGGTTGTAGGTAGTCATCGCGGGTGTCAAACCTCCGGCGGACGTGGACTGGATCCGACGGAGGGACGAGACGGCATGCCGCCCCGCGGTACCACCCTCCTTGGCCGCGATGCTGCCTGCGGCCCTCTTGTTTTGGGCTTGCTGCCGGGTCTAGTGGGCCGCTGTGCGATGCCTGGCGGCCGTTCTTCCGGCGGCTCCGGGGTGATCTTCCCGCCGTGCACACCCCCGGGCTCGCACCGTCCCCGGGTCGCTGGTGGCTGCGTACGTCGGTACTCGTCCCATCTGCGCCTTGCAGGCCCAGTGTATCGGCCGCCGCAAGTCGGTTTTGTCCGTCGCCGCCGGGGCGTGCGGGGGGTGGTTAGGAGGGGGTGATCTGGGCACAACTCTGGTCAGCGCGCGGGCGGGGCGACTGTGACGGCTGCCCGGGTGGGATCATTGTGAGGCGTCGGTATGTCATGTTGTGACCGGTTTTGATGGGGATTATCGTTCCGGCACTGGAAGCCGCCGGGAACCGGCGGCTCGATTCGTTCGTAGATGGGGTCGAAGCCATGGCTGAGAAGGCAACCGCCGCGGGTACCGCCACCAAGCGGGCACGCAAGGCCGTGGCAGGCGAACCAGGGGAGGGGACCGTGACCACTACCGCACGGCACAAGACCAGCAACGACACGACGATCGTGGCCCCCGGCCGCACCCGGGCCCCGGCCGCCGCCGCGGCCCGCGGCGGCGGTGCCGAATCGGTGGACCCGGCCGAGCTGCCCGTCCGCCCGGGCGAGGACGCGTGGACCTCGGAGGAGGTGCACGAACTGCACGCCGAGCTGATCAGCGAGCTGGACCGGCTGCAGAACGAGATCGACACGGCCGAGGCGGCCATCACCGGGCTGATGCGCGACTCCAACGACGGGGCCGGCGACGACCAGGTGGACGCCGGCACCAAGAACATCTCCCGGGAGAGCGAGCTGGCGCTGGCCAACAACGCCCGGGACAGCCTCGCCCAGACCGAACACGCGCTGGCCCGGCTGGAGGGCGTCGGCTTCGGCACCTGCGAGTCCTGCGGCCAGGCCATCGGCAAGGCGCGGATGCAGGCCTTCCCGCGGGCGACGCTCTGCGTCCAGTGCAAGGCCAAGCAGGAACGCCGCTGACCGGGACGGACGCGGGGGTCGGGCTTGCCGTACGCTCGACCCCGTAACGTCGCCTGATCCGTCTCGATCGGGCAGTCCACCGGCCCACCCACGTCACGGCAGCGGAGCGGATCATCAGTACGCAAGGTTCCCCCCAGACGCGGGACGACGTCGTCCCCACCCCCGCCGAAGCCGTGGAGGAGGCCGTGGCCGAGCCCGGTGAGGTGACCGCCGCCCCGGCGGCGCAGGAGGCGCCGAAGGGCCGGCGGCGGATCGGCGTGCTGATGGCCGTCGCGCTCGTCGCCTTCATGATCGACCTGGGTACCAAGCTGCTGGTCGTGGCGCGGCTGGAGAACCACGCGGCGATCAAGGTGGTCGGCGACGTGGTGACCTTCCAGGTGATCCGCAACTCCGGCGCCGCCTTCGGCATGGGCCAGGCGCTGACCATCGTGTTCACCGTGATCGCGGCGTCCGTGATCGTGGTGATCTGGCGGATCGCCCGCCGGCTCTACAGCCTCCCGTGGGCGATCGCGCTCGGCCTGCTGCTCGGCGGGGCGCTGGGCAACCTCACCGACCGGCTGTTCCGCGCGCCGGCCGCCTTCCGCGGCCACGTGGTGGACTTCATCTCCGTCCAGCACTTCGCGGTCTTCAACCTCGCCGACTCGGCGATCGTCTGCGGCGGCATCCTGGTCGTCCTGCTCTCCTTCCGCGGCAGCAACCCGGACGGCACCGTCCACCAGCAGGCCGGCAAGGACGCGAAGACGGAGGGCGACGCCCGCGGGGGCGAGTGAGCACGGGGGCGTCCGGCCCCCGGAGCGGACGGGCGAGGGGCGGGCCGCGCGTCCGGCATACTCGTACGGGTGAGTACCGCAGCGCAGATCCGCAGCCTCCCCGTTCCCGACGGCCTGGAGGGTGAGCGCCTCGACGCCGCCCTCGCCCGGATGTTCGGCTTCTCCCGGACCAAGGCCGCCGAGCTGGCCGCCGACGGCAAGGTGACGCTCGACGGCGCCGTGGCCGGCAAGTCGGACCGGGTGACCGCCGGTTCCTGGCTGGAGGTCGAGATCCCCGCCCCCGCCGCGCCCGTGCAGATCGTCGCCGAGCCGGTCGACGGCATGCGGATCGTGCACGACGACGAGGACATCGTGCTCGTCGAGAAGCCGGTCGGCGTCGCCGCCCACCCCAGCCCCGGCTGGACCGGCCCGACCGTCATCGGCGGCCTCGCCGCCGCCGGCTACCGCATCTCCACCTCGGGCGCCGCCGAGCGCCAGGGCATCGTGCACCGGCTCGACGTCGGCACCTCCGGCCTGATGGTGGTGGCCAAGTCCGAGCGCGCCTACACCGACCTCAAGCGGCAGTTCCACGACCGGGTGACCGAGAAGAAGTACCACACCCTGGTCCAGGGCCACCCGGACCCGCTGAGCGGCACCGTCGACGCGCCGATCGGGCGCCACCCCAGCTCGGACTGGAAGTGGGCGGTCACCCGCGACGGCAAGGCGTCCGTCACCCACTACGACCTGATCGAGGCCTACCGGGCCGCCTCGCTCATGGACATCAAGCTGGAGACCGGCCGCACCCACCAGATCCGGGTGCACATGTCGGCCCTGCGGCACCCCTGCGTGGGCGACCTCACCTACGGCGCCGACCCGACGCTCGCCAAGCGGCTCGGGCTGACCCGGCAGTGGCTGCACGCGGTCTCGCTGGGCTTCGAGCACCCCGCGGACGGCGCGTGGGTGCAGTTCTCCAGCGAGTACCCGGCTGACCTGCGCAAGGCGCTGGACATCATCGCGTCGGAGAGCTGACGGAACCGGAAACGGGAGGCCTGGGATGAGCACGACCATCAGGGTGGCCGAGGGCGAGGCGGACCTCGCGCTGGTGCACGGCGTCCGGCGCGAGGTGTTCATCGTCGAGCAGGGGATCGCCGAGGAGGAGGAGTGGGACGACCTCGACGGCCCCTCGGAGCACCTGCTGGCGGTCGGTGCGGCCGGCCGGCCGCTGGGCACCGCCCGGCTGATCCACGGCGAGCAGGCGCTGAAGCTGACCGGCGGGATCGAGGGGCGGGTCCTGCTCGGGCGGCTCGCGGTCGTGCAGGCGGCGCGCGGGACCGGGCTGGGCGCCGGGCTGGTGCGCGCGGTCGAGGCGGCCGGGGTCGCGCGCGGGGCGCGTGAGGTCGAGCTGCACGCGCAGGTGCGGGCGACGGGCTTCTACGAGCGGCTCGGCTACACGGCCGAGGGCCCGGAGTACCTGGACGCCGGGATCCCGCACCGGACGATGACGCGGGTTCTCTAGCGATTTCCGTACCGTTCCCGTCCCCCTCCCCGGCGGACAGCCGGACGGTACTCCAGACGCGGTTCTTGACGGCGGCGCGCCTCGGTCGGAGGCGGGCCGCCGTTCGCGTGTCCGCAGGCCGGGAGGGTCCGGCGGGGCGCCGGCGCGCCTTCGAGCCGCCCGGTCGCGCGGTGGAGCCGCCCGGGGGGTGATCCGCGAACGAACCGCTTATCGAGCGGTTACGCGCCTGCGGAATGGTGGTCACCAGCGTCAGTGGTCCAGCCGAGATGGTGAGCGTGAGTCGGATGAGCAGCGGGTCGTTCCGGATCGACCTCGACGAGGTCGAGGCGGCCGCCAGGAGGATCCAGTCCCTCGTCCGGGAGCTGGAACCGTTTGCCGCCAAGGTCGAGGCCGCCGTCCGGCAGGCCTCCCCGGCCTCGTACGGCACCGGTCCGGTGGGGGCGGCGCTCCTGGGCGGCGAGTCGGCGTCCGGCGGGCTGGCCGGGCAGCAGGGGCGGGCGCTCCAGGGCGTGCACCGCTACCTGGGGAACTCCGGCCGGATGGCCGAGAACCTGCTGCTGATGTGCCGGCAATACCGCGAGACCGACGGCGGGCACGCGGCCGCTCTGAACGGGCTGGTCGGGAGCGCCGGGTCGCCGGTCCTGCCCCCGGCGGCGGGCACCGCGGCCGGCACCGCCGCCGTCTGACCGTCCCCGGCCTCCCGCGCCGGCTTCTCCACCCGACCGTCCGGCTCGTCCGCCGGCTGTCCGCCGGGCCCGCGCGCATGCCTGCGTCGGCCGGTTCGGCCCGGTTCTCCGGTCCGCCCGGTCCGCCCGAGAAAGTGACCAGTTTCATGATCGAGTTGCCCGCCGACCTGGCTGCGGTGCTCACGACCCTCCAGAGCCACGAGAACGGGGCGGGGATCGCCTTCCCCGACGCCGACGAGGACCGGCTCGCGGAGCTCGCCCGGGCGTGGGACGCCTGGAACACCGCGGCCGAGCCACGGGTGCGCGCCATCGTGGCGAGTGCGCAGCAGGCCGCGGCCCACATGTCGGGGGCGGCCGCGGACGGTTTCCAGCAGTACCTGGAGAAGTACGCCGGCCGCGACGACGCCCATGCCGTCACCGTGCTGGAGAGCGGGCTCGCGATGGCGCGCTGCCTCCACGAGGCCTCGGGCACCGTCGGCCGCACCAAGGCGGCCATGGTGCAGCAGCTCAGGTCGACCAAGGAGTACCTCGACGGCAGCACGCCAGGGGCCGCGCCCGGTGCTGCGCCCGGGGCCGGGCCCGTCGCCGCCGCGCAGTCCGAGGGCGTCAGGCTGGCGGTGGACTCGTGCCGGCAGCAGGTGGCGCTGGCGAGCGCGGACGTCGACGCGGTGCTCCGGCAGACCGCCGGTCCGGTCGACCGGATGGACAGCGCCGGACAGGCCTGCGCGCTCGGGGGTGCGGGAAGTCCGGACGCCGGCGCCGGGGGCGCCGGTGCCGGCGCCCCCGGCTCGGGCACCGGAGGGGCAACGGGCGCTGACGCGCGGCCGGTGCTCGCCGGTCTCGGTCCGCTGGACGCGCCGCGGACCGACTCCGCCCGGGACGGGGCGCCCGGCCGGGAGAGCGGACCGGTTTGCCGGCCGGGCGGTACGGCCGTGCCGGGGCTGAACCTGGCCGGGTTCACCGGCGTCTCCACGGGCACCGCTGCGCAGGGCGGGCTCTCCTCCGGCGGGGCCGGCGACCCGGCGGGTACGGGGGGCGCGTCCTCGGGCGTGTTCGGCGCGGGGGGTGCGCCCGGTCCGGGCGGTGCTGCGGGCGGTGCCGGCGGTGTCGGCGGGCGCAGGGCCGTCGGCGGCGGGTCGGCGGTCCGGGCCCGGGCGGGTGCCATGCCCTCCTTCACGAGTGCGGGCTTCGGGGTGCCGCCCGCCACGGCGGCGGCCGCCGCCGGGGTGAGCAGCCGGGCGGGTGCGGTCGGCCACGGCGCGACCGGTACGACACGGCAGACGCTGGGCTCGGGTGCGGTCGGGACCGGCCTGCGAGCGGGCGCGGGCACCGCCGGAGCGGGCGCCGCCGGGCGGGGCCCCGGCCCCGGCCCGGGCGGCGTGCACGGTGCGGGCCACGGCGGCGGCAAGAAGGGGACACGTGGCAAGCGCAGGCCCGGCCTGGTCGTCGAGCAGGGGCCGGAGGAGGACGAGGTGATCGCCGACTCCGGCATCCACGGCCGGGCCACCGAGGCCCCGGCCGGCGACCGGCAGGAGCAGCGGGCCCATCAGCGATGGGTGGACGGCGCCCGCACCGAGGCGGCCGAACAGCCCCGGGCGGGAGTTCCGCAGGCCGAAGCCGCCGGGGAGGAGCACCCGCCGGCGCCCGCAGACGACCTCCTCACGCAGCTGACCAGTGTGGTGCTGGGGACCGACGCGGGGAGCGGGGGTCCTGCGGACACAGACGGTGCCGAGGCCGGCGGAGGACGGACGGAGGGCCGGCCGGAAGGTCGGACGGAGAGCCGGTCGGAGGGCCGGCCGGCGGCCCCGGCCGCGTACCCGCAGGGCGGGGCCGTCCGGGGACCTGCGGGCCCGGTGGGAGCGGCGCCGGCCGGGCCGGACGCCGGAGGGAAGCCGGCCCAGCTCCGGGAGGAGGGGGGCTACCAGGTGCCGAGCCCTCAGCTGCGCGCCGCCCTGGCGAAGCTGGCGGCCGCCGGGGAGTTCGACAAGCCCGCTCCCGCCGGAGCGGCACGGCGGCCGGCGGCCCCGGGGGAGAGCCCCGGCGCCGGCCGGCCCGGGAACGACGAGTAGTCACGCGTGCGGTCGGCCGTCGGCCGCCGCCCGCGGCAACACCGCTGACAGGTCGCCAGACCGGCGGCGGGCACATCGGGGAGAGAGTGTCATGGAAGATCGGTTCGGTACGAAGGTCCACGGGCCCGGGGAGGCGGGGGAGCCCGCCCCCGCGATGGGGCTCGTGACGGAGATGAAGGCGGCCGCTCCGCCCGCCCCCACCCCGGCGGCGAGCGCGCCGCCGCCGGGTGAGCCGGGGCTCGCCACGGCCACGGCGGCGGTCGCCGTGCCCGCCAAGGGAGCGGCCGCACCGGCGGCTCCCGCGAAGGACGCCGGGACGGGCTTCGAGGCCCACCCCGCGCAGTACCGGGCGGCGGTCTCCCCGATGCTTTCCGCCTCGGACCGCGTCTCCTCCGCGTACCTCGCCCTGGACAGCGTCCTGACCAGCATGAACGCCACCAACCCGTGGGGCAACGACCACGCGGGGCACCAGTTCGCCGAGGGCGAGAAGGGCTACCTCGCGTACAGCGCCGGCACGCTCAAGGGCCTCAAGGGTCTCCCGGCCGCGCTGCGCCGGGTCGCGGAGGGCCTGCAGCGGATGGCGGACAACTACGAGCACACCGAGCGGAACCTCGTGAACACCTTCAAGGGCCGCGATGGGGACGCCGGCCCGGCCGCCGGCCCCGCGGACCCGCTCCCCGCGGCGGCAGCGGTGCCCCAGGCGCCCGGACCCGTCGCCCCGACCCTGCCCGCCCCCCACGTCGGCCCGATGGCGCACACCGGCGGGAGGCGCTGACCATGGCCACCGAACTTCCCGAACCCCTCCAGTGGGTCCTGCTGCTGCTGTCCGGTACGCGTTGGCCCGAGGCCGACGAGGACAACCTGCGGAGCATGGCAGGGCACTGGCGGGACATGGCCCAGACCCTCACGGACGTCGCGGAGTCCGCCGACGCCGCCGTCAAGCGCGCGCTGGAGGGTCAGGTCGGCGTGGCGGCCACCGGACTGTCCCAGTACTGGGACAACTTCACCGTCGGCAAGGGCGAGGCCCAGCCCGGCGCCCTCCCCGGCCTGGCCAAGGCCTGCGAGGGCATGGGCGACATGCTGGAGTCGATGGCCAACTCCGCCGAGACGGCGAAGATCCAGATCATCGCCCAGCTGGGGATCCTCGCGGTCGAGATCGCCACGGCCGAGGTGGAGGCACCGTTCACCGCGGGCCTGTCGCTGGCCCAGATCCCGGTCATGGTCGGCATCAGCCGGACGGCCGTCCAGCAGATCCTGAAGAAACTGGCCATGGAGGCGATGAAGTTCGCCGCCAAGCAGGCCGTCCAGATGGCGGCCATCAACCTGCTCGCCCAGAGCATCCAGATCCTGGAGGGGCACCGCAAGAGCCTCGACCTGAAGGAGCTGGGCGACAACGCGGCGGGCGGCGCGGTGGCGGGCGCCTCCGGCCACCTGCTGGGCAAGGGCATCGGCGCGGCCGGCTCGAAGGTGGGCCTCGGCGGGGCCCTGAAGACCGTCCCCGGCAAGATGGTGACGGCCGGTGCGGCCGGCGTCGGCGCCGACGTCGTCACCCAGGTCGTGACCACCGGGACGGTGGACAGTCACAGCCTGCTCGGCTCCGGCCTGAGCGGGGCGAGCGCCGCCGGCCTGCACGCCGCGGGCGCCGCGGTCAACGAGCACTTCAAGGCACCGGCGGTGGAGGTGCCGCACGGGGCGGTCCCGGGGGCCGGCGGGGCGGAGATCCCGGCCGGGGCGGAGGGTGCAGGGGGCACCGCCGGTAGCCGCGGCCTGCCCGCCGCGTCCGAGCACCTGGCCGGGGCGGAGGCCCCCGGGGCGGCTGCCCACGGCGCACCCGCGGGCGGTTCGCACGAGGGCGTGCCCGCGGGTGGTGGGCACCCGGCGGCGGAGGCGGCCGGGGCGGCTGCCCACAAC
>NZ_JBEYVJ010000245.1:0-11188 GCF_040643935.1 Kitasatospora sp. NPDC047058
GTCGCCGAACGTCGTCAGCATCACCACCCGCGGCGCCGGATCGAGGGCGAGCAGCGGCGCGATCGCGGCCAGCCCGTCACACACCGGCATCCGGACCGCCGAATCGGCCGAGGGACCCCCGGATTGCGTCGGCGGGGTGACGGTGGATCACCCGTTCAGCCACGTTAGGAGCGAACCGTCCGGCGGAGTTTGCCCGGTGCGCAGGCTTCCTTGAGGGTCCGTGCAGGAAGTGCTCCGCGAGGTTTGGCGGCGGTGTTCGCGGGGCGTCAGCCCGTACGCCTCGCGGAAGGCCCGGCTGAAGACGGCCGCGCTGCTGAACCCCCAGCGGGAGGCGATGGCGTGGACGGGGTGGTGGGCCAGCTCCGGCCGGGCGAGGTCGGCGTGGCAGCGTTCCAGGCGGCGTCGGCGGATCAGCCTGCTGACGCTCTCCTCCTCGCCCTGGAACAGCAGGTGCAGCGACCGGACGGAGATGTGGTGGCGCCCGGCGATCGCCTCCGGCGCCAGGCCGGGATCGTCGAGGTTGTGCTCGATGAACGCCTTGACCCGCTCCAGCAGGGCCCGCGAGCGGGCTCCGGCGTCGACCTCGCGGGCGGCGTCGGCGTGCTCGGCCAGGCAGACGGCGGCGAGGTCCCGGGCGATCCCGCCCAGCCGCGCCAGCTCCCCGGGGCCGCACTCGGCGGCGTGGTCGCCCAGCGAGGTGAGGAACCGGGCCAGCACGGCCCCCGTCCCGCGCTGGGCGGGGATCCGCCGGGCGAGGAGCCGGTCGACCTTGTCGGCGCGGATCGGCAGTGCGGCCCGGGGGATGTGCAGGACGAGGACGTCGCTGATGCCGTGCTCGTCCCGCGTCCCCGACTCGAACGGCCGGGAGGTGTCCCACAGCACCAGCTCGCGGACGACCGGCCCGGAGTCGTTGCCGTTCTGGGAGATCCACATCGGGTTCTTCCCGTGGACCAGGGCGAGCTGGTACTGCTCCGGGTCGCTGCGCCGGGTCAGGGCCGCCGGCCGGCGCGAGCGCAGCGGCCCGTGGGCGTGGGCCGACACCCGGAGCGGGCCGAGGTCCAGGACGGCGGCCTCCGCCCGGAAGTCGTCGGCGTACGGGCTGGTGACGCTCACCGGCACCAGGTCGCGGGCCACCATGTCGGTGAACCACTCGAACCGGTCGGCCGCCGGGACACCGGCGTTGGACAGCGTCGACCACATGCGTCATGACCCCCCGTCAGTGCGGCCGTGCGGGACGGCCGAGCCGTCAGTGTAGTTTTCCCGGCCGTCACGGTGATCGGGGCGTCCTCCCGGGCGGGGCCCCGGGCGTCCTCCGGGGCGGGGAGCGCACGGGACGGGGCTCAGTGCAGTGAGACGACGTCGCCGACGCCGAGGCGCCCCGGGCGGGCCACGTCGGCGAGGGCGTCGAGCCGGCCGTCGTGGGCGTGCACGATGACCTTGAGGATCCCGGGGGCGTGCGGCAGCCCGGGCTGGGCGGCGGTGGTCATCGCGCAGCGCTCGCTGGCCCGGACGAAGGCCAGCCGGGCGCCGGACCGGGCGCCGCTGCGGCCCTCCCGGCCGAACCAGGTGTCCTCGACGAACGGCGGGGTGCCGGGCGGGGTGCGCAGCAGGACGTTGGGGCGGAACCGGCGTACGTCCACCACGGCGTCCGGGACGGCCCCGCGCACCCAGTCGAGGGTGGCGGTGGTGAGCACGCTGACCGGGAGCTGGTCGAAGTGGGAGACGGCGTCCTCGCGGGCGAGCGCGACGTCCGGGCGCTGGAGGTAGGCGCACAGGAAGGCGGTCGGGTCGGCGACCGGCCGACCGAGCGGGTCGAACAGCTCGGGGCCGTCGAGCCGGTGGCCGAGCCGGGCGGAGAGGCGGAGCAGTCCGTCCATCCGGCGGAAGCGCCGGGTGTTCTTGCCGGAGCCGAGCTTGCCCGCGCCGTCGCGCACGGCGTACAGGCGGTCGCCGGCCAGGCCGCGCCCGTCCACCTCGACGGAGTCGAGCCGCTCGCCGCCGGTGGACTTCACGGGGTAGCGCCAGAGCTGCTCGACCACTCCGATGATCTCTGCCATGGCGGCCAAGCGTAGCGGCGCCCGCCGGGGATGGTCTAGACCAAGTCCCGTGCAGGTGAACCGGTTCCGCCCGCCGCCGGGCGCGCTCAGCCCACCCGCGCCACCGCCCGCACCGGCGCGCCGTCGGCGGCGACCAGCCGCAGCGGGAACAGCGACACCTCGACCGGCAGCCCGGCCCGCTGGGCGTCGAGCAGCACCCGGAGGTCGGTCAGGTTCTCGGCGATCACCCCGCCGCCGGGCGCGCCGAGCAGCACCCGGTGCGCGGCCAGCGTCGGCTCCGCGGCGGCCGGCTGGTCGTGCTCGTCGGTCAGGTCGGCCAGCAGCGCGGCCACCGCCGGGTCGCCGGGGCCAGGATCGGGGGTGGGGTCGACGCTCAGCGCGTCCACCCCGACCGTCCGCACCCCGGCGGCGACGATCGCCTCCGCCGCTTCCGCGGTCAGGCTGGGGTGGGCCAGGTAGGCGTCGGTGCCCCAGTGCCGGGCCCAGCCGGTGGCCAGCAGCAGGACGGTGCCCGGCGCGGCCTGCTCCAGCGCGGGGGCGAGCCGGTCCGCCGTCACCTCCGCCCGCGGCTCCAGGCCGCGCAGGTCGGCGACCACCGCCGGCCCGGTGAACCGCTCCAGCGGCAGGCCGTCCAGCGTCGGCCAGGTGACGTCCACGTGGTACGGCGCGTCCACGTGCGTGCCGGACTGCGAGCCGAGGTGCAGGGCGAGCACGTTCACCCCGGCGGTGGCGGTGGTGAGCGCGGGTTCCAGGACGACGGCCGGATCGCCGGGGTAGACCGGCATCGCGGTGGTCACCTGGTGGGTGAGGTCGACGAGGGTCGCAGCCATGCCGCCCATCCTCCCAGGGGCCGGGCCCGGCGGGACCGCGGAGTGCGGGGGCAGAGAGACTGGGCGCATGGACAATGCGAAGCAGCCGGTGCGCCAGCCCTGGGTCGTGGGAGTCTCCGGCGCGTCGGGTACGCCGTACGCCGCCTCCGTGATCCGGGCGCTGCTCGCGGCCGGGGAGCCGGTGGACCTGATCGTCAGCCGGGCCGCCCGGCTCACCATCCTCGACGAGACCGGCATCTCCTTCCGTGACGCGCACTGGCGCACCGACCTCGCGGCCTGGCTGGCCACCGACGACGGCGGCTTCGACCCCGCCCGGCTGGACGACGTCCGCTACTGGCCGGCCGGGGACTTCGCGGCCGGTCCGTCCAGCGGCTCCTACCCGGCCAGGGGCATGCTGGTGGTGCCCGCCACCACCGGTGCGGTGGCCGGGATCGCGCTCGGCCTCAGCAAGGACCTGCTCCAGCGGGTGGCCAGCGTCACCCTCAAGGAGCGCCGCCCCCTGGTGGTCTGCGTCCGCGAGGCGCCGCTCAACGGGGTGACGCTGAAGCACCTGGTGGAGCTGGACGCGCAGGGCGCCGTGGTGCTCCCCGCCTCGCCCGGTTTCTACGCCGGCGGATCAACCGTCCGGGAGCTGGTCGATTTCGTGGCCGGACGGGTCCTGGACGCGGTCGGCGTACCGCACACGCTCTACCGACGCTGGACGGGTGAGTTGGGCGCGGCGGCGCGCCACGACGACCGGCCCGAGTGAGGGGGAGTGGGGCGCGCGGAGGGGGGAGAGTATGTTCTCTGCGATACCCGGGTTGTTCCGCGCATGGCGCCTTTGAATCCGGATAATGATCTGTGGGTCTGGTGAGGTTCGGAAGGACGCGGACGGTATATGGACACGGTGGACAGACAGCTCATCCAGGCGCTCCGGGAGAACGGCCGTGCGTCCTACGCCGAGCTGGGCCGACTGGTGGGCCTCTCCGGCCCGAGCGTCACGGACCGGATCAACCGCCTGGAGCAGGCCGGCGTCATCACCGGCTACCGCGCGACGGTCAACCCGGCCTCGCTCGGCTTCGGCGTCACGGCCCTGATCGGCCTTCAGCTCACGGACGCGGCCGACCACGAGGACGTCGCGTTCCGGCTGAAGGACCTCAACGAGGTCGAGGACTGCTGGTTCATCGCCGGTGACGACTCGTACATGCTCAAGGTCCGGGTGGCCGACGTGGCCGGCCTGGAGTCGGTGGTCAAGCGGATCTCCGGGACGAAAGGCGTGGCCCGGACCCGCACCACCGTCGTACTCTCCACGAAGTGGGAAAACCGCGTGAGCGAACTCCCGCTGGTCGAAGGCGAGTAGACGGGGAGCAGCACGATGGCACTGGTCGGTCTGGAGGAGCTGCGCGCGGCCCGGCAGCGGATCGCGGGCGTGGCGGTACGGACCCCGCTGGTCCCCGCCCCCTGGGCGGCGGACGGCGAGCGGCGGCTCTGGCTCAAGCCGGAGAACCTCCAGCCGACCGGGGCCTTCAAGACCCGCGGCGCCTACAACCGGCTCGCCGCGCTCACCGATGCCGAGCGCGCCCGCGGCGTGGTCGCCCAGTCCAGCGGCAACCACGCGCAGGCGGTGGCGTACGCGGCCGGGCTGCTGGGCATCAAGGCCGTGATCGTGATGCCGGACACCTCGCCGGCGGTCAAGGTCGACGCCACCCGCGGGTTCGGCGCCGAGGTGCTGCTGGTCGGCCCGGAGGAGCGCGACACCGTGCCCGGGGAGCTGGCGGAGAAGCACGGCTACGTCTGGGTGCCGCCGTACGACGACCCGTTCATCATCGCGGGCCAGGGCACGGTCGGCCTGGAGATCGCCGAGGACGCCCCGGCCGGGCTGGACACCGTGCTGGTGCCGGTCAGCGGCGGCGGCCTGATCTCCGGCACCGCGGCCGCGCTCAAGCTCACCCGCCCGGGCATCCGGGTGGTCGGGGTCGAGCCCGAGCTGGCCGCCGACGCCCAGGCCAGCCTGCGGGCCGGCGAGCGGCTCGCCTGGCCGGTCGCCGACACCTACCGGACCATCGCGGACGGGCTGCGCACCCCCTCGGTCGGCGAGTTGCCGTTCGCGCACCTGACCGCCTACGTGGACGACATCGTCACCGTGTCCGAGGACGAGATCCGCGCCACCGTGGCCCTGCTGGCCCGCCGCGGCCGGCTCGTCGCGGAGCCCTCCGGCGCGGTCGCCCCGGCCGCGTACTTCCACCGGGCGGCCGAGCTCGGCGGCCAGGAGGTGGCCGCCGTGGTCAGCGGCGGCAACATCGAACCGGCGCTGCTGGCGGAGCTGCTCGCGCGCTGAGAGCGGGGCGCGCCCGGACCGGGCGGCACAGGGGCGTACGCTCGTTCCGGCAACGATTCGAAGTCGGAGGAGGCGGGGCACCGCATGGACGCAGGGCTCAAGCGCGAGCTGGAGGCGAAGGTCTACGCGGGTGAGCGGCTGACCCGCGAGGACGGGATCGCGCTCTACGAGAGCGACGACCTGGCCTGGCTGGGCGGCCTGGCCCACCACGTGCGGACGCAGAAGAACGGCGACGTCGTCCACTTCAACGTCAACCGCCACCTCAACATGACGAACGTGTGCAGCGCGTCCTGCGCGTACTGCTCGTTCCAGCGCAAGCCGGGCGAGAAGGACGCGTACACGATGCGCATCGAGGAGGCCGTCCGGCTGGCCAAGGCGATGGAGGTGGAGTCCCTCACCGAGCTGCACATCGTGAACGGCCTGCACCCGACCCTGCCGTGGCGCTACTACCCGCGCTCGCTGCGGGAGCTGAAGGCCGCTCTGCCGAACGTCTCGCTGAAGGCCTTCACCGCCACCGAGATCCACTGGTTCGAGAAGATCAGCGGCCTGTCGGCCGACGAGATCCTGGACGAGCTGATCGACGCCGGCCTGGAGTCGCTGACCGGCGGCGGTGCGGAGATCTTCGACTGGGAGGTCCGCCAGCACATCGTCGACCACGACACCCACTGGGAGGACTGGTCGCGGATCCACCGCCTCGCCCACAGCAAGGGCCTCAAGACGCCGTCCACCATGCTGTACGGCCACATCGAGGAGCCCCGCCACCGGGTCGACCACGTGCTGCGGCTGCGTGAGCTGCAGGACGAGACCGGCGGCTTCCAGGTCTTCATCCCGCTGCGCTACCAGCACGACTTCCACGACTCCAAGGACGGCGTCGTGCGCAACCGGCTGATGGCCCGTACCGAGATGGCCACCGGTGCCGAGGCGCTGAAGACCTTCGCGGTCTCCCGGCTGCTCTTCGACAACGTCCCGCACGTCAAGGTCTTCTGGGTGATGCACGGCGTCACCACCGCGCAGCTGGCGCTCAGCCACGGCGCGGACGACATGGACGGCTCGGTGGTCGAGTACAAGATCACTCACGACGCGGACAACTTCGGCACCCCGAACAAGCTCGGCCGGGACGACCTGCTGGGCCTGATCCGGGACGCCGGCTTCCGCCCGGTGGAGCGCAACACCCGCTACGAGGTCATCCGCGAGTACGACGGCCCGGATCTGACGCGCCGCGAGACTCCGCAGGCAATGCGCCTCTGACCAGCGCCTTTTCCGCCGCCCGGGCCGCCCTTCGGCCCGGGCGGCGGCGCGTCCGGGGACAGTCTTCACCGCCCCCGCACAACCCCGGGTTTCCCAACAGGCCGTTGGTTTGGCAGGATCGGCCACATGTCCGGTTCCCATCGCGCCACCACGTACCCGCCGTACGAGCCGATGCCCGAACCGGCGTACCAGCCGGGGTACGAGGTGCCGCAGCAGCCCCACGGGGTCTACGAGCAGGCGTCGTACCCGGAGTACGACGCGGCCGGGGCGTACGCCGCCGACGCGGACCAGCCGTACTACGGCTACCAGGAGCAGCCGGTCCGGCAGGGCGGCTACCCGGGCTACGAGGGCCACGCGTACCAGGACCACGCCGGCTACGACGCGTACGACGCCTACGACCAGCCCTTCCAGCCCTACGCCGCCGAGCCCGCCTTCGAACCCGAGCCCGTCTTCGACCCCGAGCCCGGGTTCGAGCCCGCGTTCGACCCGGCGTTCGGGACCGGGCCGGTGCCGCAGGCCGGTCCGGAGCCGGTCGTCACGACCCTCGCGTCCACCGTGCCCGCCCCGTCGGGCGGCCGGGCGGCCGCCCGCGGCCACCGGCGCAAGGCCAAGCCGAAGAAGCGCACCGGCAAGGCCGTGACCGCCGGCACCGCGCTGCTGCTCGCAGCCGCCGCCGGCTGGTACACCGTCGGCCAGGACTCCGCCAAGCCCGGCCTCACCACCGCCGACGGCCCCGGCCCCGAGGGCGTGTCCACGCCGGACCAGCCCGCCCCGGCCGGCGGTGCCCCGGCAGCGGCCGCCGGCGCCGCGCAGGCCGCCGACACCCGGCAGACCGAGGCGCCCGCCGCCGGCCGCAGCCAGGCCCGCCCGGACGGCTCGGTGGCCGCGATACCCGGCCTCGGCGCCGCCTTCACCGCGCGGATACCCGCCGAGACCACCCAGGTGGTGCTCGCCTCCGGCCAGGACAAGAACGCCAACAAGAACACCGTCACGCTCTGGACCCGCACCCCCGAGGGCCGCTGGCTGGCCGGCGAGACCTGGCAGGGCCACAACGGCAACAACGGCTGGACGACCGACCACAACGAGGGCGACCTGCGCAGCCCGATCGGCGTCTTCAGCCTCACCGACGCGGGCGGCCGCAAGGCCGACCCGGGCGGCAAGCTCCCGTACGACAAGGACCCGAGCTTCGTGGTCTCCGGGACGGGCTTCTTCGGCGACCAGCTGGAGGGCTCCTTCGACTACGTGGTCGCGATCAACTACAACCGCGTCCCCGGGAACTCGCCGCTGGACTCCCGCCGCCCCATGGGCTCGAAGAAGGGCGGCGGCATCTGGATCCACGTCGACCACGACGGCCCCACCCACGGCTGCGTCTCGATACCCGAGGACAAGATGGCCCAGCTGATCCGCACCCTGGATCCGGCCGCCCACCCCGTCATCGTGATGGGCGACGCGGCCTCACTGGCGGCCTAGCCGCAGGTCACGGCCCAGGCGCCGCAACGGCCCTTGTGGGCCTCCTACAGCTTCCGGGGCCGGATCCTGTAGCCGGTCGCGCCCCGCTGACCAGCGGGTAACCCGGTTGAGTGGCTGTATGAGCGGTTCGCGCATTGTGGCACTCGGCCATTACCAGCCCCCCAAGGTCCTCACCAACGACGACCTGGCGGGACTGGTCGACACCGACGACGAGTGGATCCGCAGCCGGGTGGGGATCCGGACCCGTCACATCGCCGAGAGCGAGACGCTGGTCGACCTCGCCACCGAGGCGGCCCAGAAGGCACTGGCCAAGAGCGGCCGCACCGCCGCCGACGTCGACCTCGTCGTGGTCGCCACCTGCACCGCGGTCGAGCGCAGCCCCAACACCGCCGCCGCCGTCGCCGCGCGCCTCGGCGTCCGGTCGCCGGCCGCCTACGACATCAACACGGTCTGCTCGGGCTTCTCCTACGCGCTGGCCACCGCGGACCACGCGATCCGGGCCGGCGCGGCCCGCACCGCCCTGGTGATCGGCGCCGAGCGGATGTCGGACACCATCGACTGGACCGACCGGAGCACCTGCGTGATCTTCGGCGACGGCGCGGGTGCCGCGGTGGTGGAGGCCCAGGAGGAGGGCGCCGAGCCGGGCATCGGCCCGGTGGTGTGGGGCTCGGAGCCGGAGAAGGGCGACGCCGTGGTCATCACGGGCTGGGACCCGGTGATCAGCCAGCAGGGGCAGTCGGTGTTCCGCTGGGCCACCACGCAGATCGCCCCGCTGGCCCGGCAGACCTGCGAGAAGGCCGGGATCGACCCCTCGGAGCTCAAGGGCTTCGTGCCGCACCAGGCGAACCTGCGGATCATCAACGCGATCGCGAACAAGCTGGGCGCCCCCGACGCGGTGGTCGCCCGGGACGTGGTGGACTCCGGCAACACCTCGGCCGCGTCCATCCCGCTGGCCTTCTCCAAGCTGGTCGAGCGCGGCGAGCTGTCGCCCGGCGACCCGGTGCTGCTGTTCGGCTTCGGCGGCGGCCTCGCCTACGCGGGCCAGGTCGTCCGCTGTCCGTGACCCGTCCCCCCGCCTCCTGGGGCCTACAGGCCCCCTAGAAACGCTCATGCCGGTGGGCGGGCACCCCGCAGTGGGTGCCCGCCCACCGGCATGTCTGACGCGCTGCGGACCGCCGGCGGACCTCCCCCGAGGACACGGCCGCCGTCCGTCGTTCCCCGGACAGGAGGCCGGGGCTGCGCGCGGAGCGGATGGGTGGGTTGGCGGACGGTCTACTTGGGCGGCTTCTTGCCGGTGACACCCAGGTACACCAGGGGAGCGAGGTTGGGCTTGAGGTCCTTGACCTTGACGCCCCAGGAGGTGAAGGCCTTCTGGTGCTCCGCCGCCGATGCGAGCAGCGAGACCAGAGAGCCGGCGACGGCGGCCGGGTCGAGCGACTTGTCGGCCTGTCCCTTCGCCTGGAGTTCCTTGACGGCTTCCGTGAGCGGCTTGGCGACCGCGTTGAGGACCGTCATGCGGATCTTGAAGAACCGCTTGTCCCCTTCGGCGGCACCGAGCGTGACCACTCGGAGAATGGCGTCGTTCTTGCGCCAGAAGGCGAGGAATCCGTCGACCAGTTCTTCCGAAGTGGCCGTGCCGGACTTCCCTGCCCAGGACTTTCCGGCCACCAGCTCTTTGAGGGCGTCGGAGTCCTTGGCCATTTCCTCGGCGATTTCGAGGACAGCGCCCTCGACATCCGGGAAGTACTGGTAGAAGGTCGCGGGGGAGGTACCCGCCATACGGGCGACGTCGATGACCTTGACGTCCCGATAGGGCGACGTGCTGAGCATCTCGCGGAGGCAGTCGAGCAGCTTCTGCCGCGTCTCCTGTCCGCGTCGCCCGGCGACGCGACCGTCGACGGTGCGAACTTGTCCTGTCATGCCGTCAGCTTACCGCGGCCCGATCTTGGCGCGATTCGGTGATGTGACAATTACTCCGCACGGGGGTTGCTAAGGGATCTCCACCACTTCGGACGGATATTCACCGGGCTCGGCACCCATCTTGAAGCCCCCCCGTGTGCTTTTGACCCCACAGCGTGACGGCCCTTCCGCTGAGGGGTGGTCGGGTGACAGAGCGTGACGATCCGGCGGGCCGGGGCCGGGCGGGCCGCCGAGGGACGGTGCCGGAGCGGACGTCAGAATCCGGCCGTTCCGGAGCCGCTGACCGGGCACCGCCCCCGCTCTGGCCGGGGGAGGTTGGAGATGGGCCCGGCGGCATTGGAGAATCGGGTCCGGCACCACGCGGCGGGTGCGGAAACGGGGAGGTGGCAGCGGAGTGGACCAGCTGACGGCGCACGATCCGAGGCGGATCGGGCCCTTCGAGGTGCTGGGGCGACTCGGCGCGGGGGGGATGGGCCTGGTCTACCTGGCGCGGTCGCCCGCCGGCCGGAGGGTGGCCATCAAGACCGTCCGGGCGGAGCTGGCCGAGGACGAGCTCTTCCGGGTCCGCTTCGCGCGCGAGATCGCGGCCGCCAAGACGGTCGGCGGTTTCTACACCGCGGCCGTGGTGGACGCCGACGCCGACGCCCGGGTGCCCTGGCTGGCCACCGCGTACGTCCCGGCGCCGTCCCTGGAGGACCTGGTCACCGAGTGCGGGCCGCTGCCGGTGGGGGCGGTGCGCTGGCTGGTGGCCGGCATCGCCGAGGCACTGCAGTCGATCCACGCCGCCGGGCTGGTCCACCGCGACCTCAAGCCCTCCAACGTGCTGGTGGTCGAGGACGGCCCGCGGGTGATCGACTTCGGCATCGCCGCCGGGGTGTCCAGCACCCGCCTCACCATGACCAACGTCGCGGTCGGCACCCCGGCGTACATGTCGCCGGAGCAGGCCCGGGACAGCCGCGGCGTCACCGGTGCGAGCGACGTGTTCTCGCTCGGCTCGCTGCTGGTCTTCTGCGCCACCGGCCACCCGCCCTACCGGGGCGCCAACCCGGTCGAGACGGTGTTCCAGCTGCTGCGCGAGCAGCCCGACCTCTCCGGCCTGCCGGCCGAGCTCGCGGACCTGGTGCGCGCCTGCATGCGGCCGGCGCCCGAGCACCGGCCCTCGCCGGCCCAGATCCAGGCCGAGCTGGCCCCGCACCTCTTCTCCCGGGACGACGCCTCCGGCGAGGCGGGGGACTGGCTGCCGCCCGACGCGCTGGAGCTGATCGAGCGCAAGCGCGGCCGCCGCCTCGCCGGAGGCGTCGTCCCGGGAGAAGAGGTGCGGGGCCAGCTCGGCCTGGATCTGGGCC
>NZ_JBEYVJ010000246.1:0-11016 GCF_040643935.1 Kitasatospora sp. NPDC047058
CGATCCGACAACCGCTCACCCGCAGGCGACTTGACCTGCCCCACCCTCGCCACACCACAACCAACGAGGCACGGACCCCAAAGTCACCGGCATTGGGCCTAGCCGGGAGCGGCCCGCGCCGGTGGCGGTTTGCCCTCGACCAGGTCGAGGGTCCTACCGTCGGCGGGCATGGCGACGACCTCCGAAAGCACGGCGTCCGGCAGCCCGGCGTCCGAAAGCACGGCGTCCGGCGGCCCGGCCACCGGGACCACGGCTGCCGGCCCGTCCGACAGCCCGCACGCCGGCCCGGCCGACACCCCGGCCGCCGTGCCGGTGCGGGCCGGGCTCCCGGGCCGGTACCTGCTCTGGCTCGGCGGCACCCAGGCCGGGCTGCTGGGCGACGCCGCGCTGTACTTCGCGCTGGGCTGGGCCGCGTCCGCCCACGGCGGGGGCGCGGCCGGCCTGGTCCTGACCGCGATCACCCTGCCCAGGACCGCCCTGGTGCTGCTGGGCGGCGCGGTGGCGGACCGGTTCGGCGCCCGCCGGGTGATGCTCGCCGGGGACGCGGTGATGCTGGCCGGCACGCTCGCGCTGGCGGCCGCCGCGTCCGGCCCGGGCATCCCGCTCCGGCTGCTGGTCGCGGCGGCCGCCGTGATCGGCACGGTGGACGCGTTCTACCTCCCGGCGAGCGGCTCGATGCCGCGCCGCCTGGTGGGCGCCCACCAGCTCCCCCGGGCGCTCGCCCTGCGGCAGGCGGGCGGCCAGGTCGCCGCGCTGCTCGGCGCGCCGCTGGGCGGTGCCCTGGTCGCGGTGGGCGGGCTGGCCGGGGCGGCGCTGGCGGACGCGGTGAGCTTCGGGCTCGTCCTGCTGGTGCTGCTGCGGGTCCGGCCGCCGGCGGAACGCGGCCCGGCCCGGTCCGCCGCGGACTCCCCGGGGCTGCTGCGCGAGGCGGCCGCCGGAGTCCGGCTGGCCCTGGCCGACCCGCTGCTACGGGCCGCGCTGCTGCTCACCGGCGCCGCGGCCGGGGCCCTGCTGCCCGTGGTCTCGCTGCTGGTGCCGCTGCTCGCCCGGACGCACGGCTGGGGGGCCGGGGCGGTCGGTCTGGTGGGCGGCGGAGAGGGCGCCGGGGTGCTGGTGGTGGCGGGGCTGGTCTCCTGGCGGGGCACGCTGCGGCGGGCCGGAGCCGGGGCGGCGGCCGGGCTCTGCACGGCGTCGGCGGGGATCGCGGTCCTGGCCTGGGCACCCGGTGTGGCGCCCGCCGTCGCGGCCGGGGTGGTGGCCGGGGCCGGTTCGGGGCTCTTCGCCTGCCATCTCGGGCCGCTGGTCCTGGGCGGTGCGCCGGAGGGCCATCTCTCGCGGGTGCAGGCGTTGCTGACGCTGGTGCAGAGTGCGGCCCTGGTGCTGTCGACCGGTCTGCTCGGCGTGCTCGCGGACACGGCCGGTGCCCGGTGGCCGACCGCGCTCTGCGCGCTCGCCACCGGGGCCGCCGGGCTCGCCGCATTCTCGTCGGCGGCGCTCCGCCGGGCCTGACCCGGCGCACCCCGGAGCGCCGCCGGCGCGGGCTCGCCGCCCCGTCCCCTGCCCCGTCCCCTGCCCCGCCCCCTGCCCGGCCACCCTGGCCGGCCGCCGGGCACGGGCCCCGGCCCGGTGGCCGGGGCGGCGTACTTGCCGGTCGTCCGGCCGCCGGGCAGAGTGCGGGCAGAGGGGGCGGGCGGCGGGTGGCCGCGCCGGCCCACGGCCGGGAACGCGCGGCGGCCGGACGGTGTCCGGCGGTCGTACGGCACGCGACGGAGCGGCGTACCGCCGGGTGGCGGACGTCAGGCGGCGATCGGAGACGGCGATGAGTGATCTGACGGACCTGCTGGCCCAGGGCCTCCCGCCCGACGCCCTGGCGGTGGACCCGGACGTGATGGCCGCCTACAGCCACGACATGGCGGGTTTCTGCGTGGCCGGCACCCCGGCCGTGGTGGTCTTCCCGGAGACGGTCGAGCAGGTGCAGCACATCCTGCGGACCGCCTCCGAGCTGCGCGTCCCGGTGGTGCCGCAGGGCGCCCGGACCGGGCTCTCCGGCGCTGCCAACGCCGTCGACGGCTGCATCGTGCTGTCGATGGTGCGGATGAACCGGATCCTGGAGCTCGACCCGGTGAACCGGATCGCGGTGGTCGAGCCCGGGGTGGTGAACGCGGAACTGTCGCGTGCCGCTGCCGAGTTGGGCCTCTCCTATCCGCCGGACCCGTCCAGCTGGGAGTCCTGCACGATCGGCGGCAACATCGGCACCGGCGCGGGCGGGCTCTGCTGCGTCAAGTACGGGGTCACCAGCGAGTACGTGCTCGGGCTGGACGTGGTGCTGGCCGACGGGCGGCTGCTCTCCACCGGCCGGCGGACCGCCAAGGGCGTGGCCGGCTACGACCTGACCCGGCTGCTGGTCGGCTCGGAGGGGACGCTCGGGGTGGTGGTCCGGGCGGTGGTGGCCCTGCGGCCCGCGCCCGCACCGCAGTTGGCGTTGGCGGCGGAGTTCCCGAGTGCGGACGCGGCGGGCGCCGCGGTCTGCGCGGTGATGGCGCGCGGCCTCACGCCCTCGCTGATGGAGCTGATGGACGCGGTGACCGTGCGGGCGGTCAACGAGCTGGGGCAGATGGGACTGCCGGAGTCGACCCAGGCGCTGCTGCTGGTGGCGTTCGACGGGCCGGACCCGAGTGCCGAGCTGGCCGCGGTGGCGGAGATCTGCCGGGCGTCCGGGGCGACCGAGGTGGTGCCGGCCGACGACCAGGCGGAGTCCGAACTGCTCTTGGCGGCGCGGCGGTTGGCGTTGCCCGCGCTGGACCGGCTGGGCACCACGATGATCGACGACGTGGCGGTGCCGCGGTCCCGGCTGGCCGAGATGCTGAACGGGGTCGCCGGGATCGCCGAGCGGCACGGGCTGACCATCGGCGTGGTGAGCCACGCCGGGGACGGGAACGCCCACCCGATCGTCATCTTCGACGGCGCCGACCCCGAGGAGTCGGCCCGGGCGCAGCGGTCCTTCGACGAGATCATGGCGCTGGGGCTGGAGCTGGGCGGCACGATCACCGGGGAGCACGGGGTCGGGCTGCTGAAGCGGGAGTGGCTGGCGCGTGAGCTGGGTCCGGTGGCGCTGGAACTGCAGCGGCAGCTGAAGGCGGTCTTCGATCCGCTGGGCATCCTCAATCCCGGGAAAGCGGTCTGATGGTCGGCTGATCCGGTTTCCGGTTCGGATCGTCCGTTGCCTTCGGGGGCCGTGGGGAGTGGTGACGGAGCGGGGTTCCGTAGGATTGTTGGAAAGTCTCAGAATGGCTGGATTTATCGATACGGGTCGGTCGCGCGACCGTACGGGGGCGTGTCGGCCGGAGCCTTGCGCCGGGGGCGGTGCGCCGGGTTCTTCGTGTGCCTCCCGGGCGCTCCCCGCGGGGGGCTCGGTGGCCGCCACCGTTCGGGCGAAATCCCAGGTCGGAGGCGGTGTGTCGGCGCGCTTTCGGTCGACGAGGGCGTTATTCCCGGCTGCCCTGGATATCACGCTAAAGGGCGAAGTTGCCGGGGTGGGGTGGCGCTTTGTCGATTTGTTGCGGAAGTCTGTCTCCCGGCGTCGCAGCCCGCAGGTGTTCGTCTGGCCGGCGAACTCCCGCACACCTTTCCCCTGGCAACAACACTCGACGAGAACACGCGAACAGATGGCATCAATGCACGATTTACCGCTTTTCTGGAGGCAACTCATGGCGCGCATCCGCACCCGCCGGCTGGCCGGTCTTCTGGCCGCCGCCCCGCTGGCGGCCGGCCTGCTGCTCGCGGGCGCCGGCTCCGCCGCCGCCGACAACGGCGCGGCGGCCGACGACGGTTCCAACAGCAGCGTGGTGTCGAACGTCGGGACGGGCAACGTCTTCGGCGCGGTCGACGGCAACTACGTGTCCACCCAGCAGACGGCCACCGGGCCCGGTGCCTCGAACCAGGCCAACACCCTCGCGGTGAAGGACAACGCGGGCACCATCCTGGCCGGTCAGTCCAACAAGAACGTCAACCTCGTCTTCGCGCCGGTTTTCCACTGACCGGACCGGGCACCACCGCCGGCGGGGGCGCCGGAGGTGGACGGCCGCGGGTGAGCTGAGCACCCGTGGCGGGGCTCGGAGCGAGACCTTCGAGAAACGCAGGGCAGAACCGGGGCAGCGGAAAGGGTCACCGCGAACCGGCCTCGTGGGCGGTGCCGATCGACGGCACCGCCCACGAGCGCGTCCGGCCCGCCGGGGGTGTCCGCCCACGAGCGCGTCCCGCCCAAGGGGGGGTGTCCCAGGGGCGAAACGGGCCCCGGACGGACGGCCGGGCGCCCCGGGCCGCGCCCGGCGGTCCGGGTACCCCGTCCGGGCCAGGGCGCCCGTCGGGCCGTCACACCTCGGCGGTACGGTTGCGCTCCGACAGCGCACCCCGCGCCCGGGCCCCGGCGGCCCGGACGGCGAGGGGCGGCGGCCGCGGCAACCGGAAGGAAGGGCGCGATGTCAGCGGAGGACGAGGGCCTGACCGGCCCGGGCGGGGCCATGCCTGCGCCGGGGCGGGAACCGGGGCGGGAACCGGGGTCCGGGCCGCGCCTCGATCCGGGGCCCGGGTCCGTGCCCGAGCTGCTGCTCGGCCGCCCGCCGATGGCCCGCCCGCTGCCGTCCTTCGACGCCGAAGCGGCCCCGGCCGAACCCGGCCCGCTCTTCGTGGACTGGCTCGCCACCGCCCTCGCGGCCGGGGTGCTGGACCCGCAGGTCGTCACCCTCTCCACGGTCGACGCCGACGGCCTGCCGGACGCCCGGGTGCTGGTGCTGCGCGACGTGGACGCGGCCGGCACCGGCTGGGTGTTCTCGGCGGCGGCCGACAGCCCGAAGGGCCGCCAGCTGGCCGACCACCCGGCGGCCGCCCTCACCCTCTACTGGCCGCAGCTGGGCCGCCAGGTCCGGGTCCGGGGCACCGTCGAGCGGGCCGCCGACCAGGTCGCCGCGGCCGAGTTCGCCACCCGCTCCCCGGCCGCCCGGATCGGCGCGCTGGTCGGCCGGCAGAGCGAGCCGCTGGCCTCGCCCGCCGAGTACGACGAGGCGGTCGCGGTCGCCCGCCGCCGCCTGGAGGCCACCCCGGACGCCGTGGCGGCCGGGCACGCCGTCTACACGCTCTGGGCGCACGAGGTGGAGTTCTGGCAGGGCGACCCGGACCGCCGCCACGTCCGGCTGCGCTACACGAGGACGGGCCCGGTCCGCACCCCGGAGTGGTCGCGGACGCTGCTCTGGCCGTAGGGCGCATCCGGCCGAGGCGCGCCCGGCCGAGGCGCGCCCGGCCGTCGGAACGCACCCGGCCCGGGCCCGCCCCGGCGGTGGCGTCCGCCGCGGACGTCCGCGGCGCGGGCGCTCAGCGCCGCCCGGTCACCGTGGCGCCGACGCTGGCGGCCACCACGCAGCCGATTCCGGCCAGCTGCGGCACGCCCAGCAGCTGGCCCAGCACCACCAGTCCGACCAGCGCGCTGACCGCCGGTTCCAGGCTCACCAGCACGCTGAACACCCGCTGCGGCATCCGTCGCAGCGCCGTCATCTCCAGCGCGTACGGGATCACCGGCAGCAGCAGCGACACCCCGGCCACCGAGAGCAGCAGCAGGAGCGGCGAGGCGCCCGGCGCGGTCAGCCCGTCCCAGGCCTGGCCGAGGCCGAACGGCGCCACCGTCAGCGCGCCCACCGTCATCGAGACGGCGAGCCCCTGGAAGCCCTGGAACGCGGCGCCGACCTTGTCCGTGAAGAGGATGTACGCCGCGTAGCAGGCGGCCGCCCCGAAGGCGTACGCCAGGCCGACCGGGTCGAGCGAGGAGCCGCCGTCGCCGTGGCCGAGCAGCGTGAGCAGCGCCACCCCGGCGGCCGCCAGCAGCGCCCAGACCAGGTGGCCGGCCCGGCGGGCGAAGACCAGTGCCACCGCGAGCGGGCCGAGGAACTCGATGGTCGCGGCGGTGCCCATCGGCAGCCGGTCGATCGCCCCGGCGAACAGCAGCGTCATCCCGGCGGAGGCCATGCCGAGCAGGCCCGCGGCGGCCAGGTCGCGCGGACGGCGGCCGCGCAGCCGCGGCCGGGTGACGGCGAGCAGGATCACCGCCGCGAAGCCCAGCCGCAGGAAGGTCGTGCCGCTGACCCCGAGCGGGCCGAACAACGGCTTGGACAGGGCGATGCCGAGCTGGACCAGGAACATCGCGGCCAGACAGAAGAGCGGCGCCGGAATCCTCTCCGGGCGCCGCAGGAAGTCCGGGAACCGCCGGCCGGCGGGCCGGGCGGGGTGCGTACCCGGTGGCGTCGCGGAGCCGGGTGCCCCGCCTCGTCGCCAGCCGCCCCGCTCGCCGGCGGGCTCGCCCTTCGGGGCGGGCGGCATGGCAAGGGCCTCGGCGACGGCGGCGGCCGGCGTCGGGGCGAGGGTTTCGCTGGGGTTGGGCGTGGGCATGCTGGCGAGTTTGCCGTAAGGAGTCAGGCCGGGGCAAGCTCGTTACAAATATCGGGACGGATGCGGACGGAGACGCCTGAAAGGGTGAGCGTCTCCGGCGCCCGCGGCGCGGTTGCCGCAATCGTCCGATGGTCCGTCAGTATCAAAGCGGGGTGCGCTATCTCCGCTCGGCGGCCGTGTCCGCCGCCTCGCTCGTCCTCCTGATGGCCGCCGACGGGTCGGACGTGAGCGCCGAGGCGACCACCCCGGTGGCCGCCGCCGTGCCCCGCATCCGGGCCACCGTCCTGCCCGACCGGGCCGGCCCGCCCGCCCTCCGCGCCCGCGACCGGTACGCCGGCGCGGCCTTCGACGCCTGCACCGCGCCGTCGCTCGACACCCTGCGCGCCTGGCGCGACGCCTCCCCGTACGGCGCGCTCGGCATCTACACCAGCGGCTCCCAGCGCGGCTGCACCCAGCCCAGGCTCACCGCCGACTGGGTCCGCCGGGCTCGCGCGATGGGCTGGCGGTTCCTGCCGGTGCACGTCGGGCTGCAGGCGCCGTGCAGCGCGCTCAAGGGCAAGCCGAAGCGGATCGACCCGGCGCACGCCGCCCAGCAGGGCCGGGACGAGGCCGCCGAGGCGGTCGCCGGGCTCACGGCCGTCGGGCTCGGCGCGGGCACCCCGGTCTTCCTCGACATCGAGTCGTACCCGCTGCACGATCCGGCCTGCGGCCAGGCCGTGGTCGACTTCACCCTCGGCTGGACCCAGGCCCTGCACGCCGCCGGGCACCGGGCGGGCTTCTACTCCAGCCTCGACTCGGGCATCGCCGACCTGGCCGCCGCCGCCCGGGCCGGCTGCTCCCCGCTGCCGGACACCCTCTGGTACGCGCACTGGGACGACCACACCGACACCGCCGCCGGCGGCGCGCTCACCCCCGAGCTCTGGGTCGGCCACCAGCGCGTCCACCAGTTCCACGGCAACGCCGAGGAGACGTACGGCGGCGCCACGCTCACCGTCGACCGCAGCCGGGTCGACGCCCCGGTGGCGAGCTGACGGTCCGGCGGGCGGGGCGGATAGGGTGTCCCGTCGATCGGTAGGACGGCGCCGGACCGGCAGGTCCGGGCGGGCGAGGGGGGCGGCGTGACGGAGCGCCAGGGACAGTACGGCGGCGCGGGCGGGAACGGCGGCCCACAGCCGTACCCGTACGGGCAGCAGGCGAACCCGTACGGCCAGGGCGCGCCCAACCCGTACGCGCAACAGCCGAACCCGTATGCACAGGGCGCGCCCAACCCGTACGCGCAGCCGGGCCCCTACCCGCAGCAGCCGAACCCCTACGCGCAGCCGAATCCCTACGCGCAGCCGGCCCCGGCCCAGCCCGCCCCGGTCGCCCAGCCCGCCCCGCAGGCCAGGCCCGTCGCGCCCACCGCGCCCGCCGTGCCCGGGCCGCCCGCCGCCGCACTGCCCGCCGACCGGTACCCGGGCCCGGGGCCGCGCCGCAACCGGGCCGCCGTGCTGCTCCAGTTCACCCTCCAGTGGATCTACGCGCCGCTCTGGATCGCCGCCCTGGCGGCCCTGTTCGCGATCCTGCTCTGGAGCGGGGGCGGCGGCCCGTCCGGCCCGGACTCCGACGCCTGGCTGAAGGTCAACCGCACCTTCATCCCGCCGCGCCGCCTCAAGGCCGAGCTCACCGGCAGCCCGGAGGACTGGGAGCGGTACCTCACCCCGATCCTCGAACGGCGCGTCCGCGCCGCCGAGGTGAAGCACGCCGCCGGCGACGGCGAGGTCTGCGACGACCTCAGCCGGGTGATGCTGGTCAAGTTCCCGGTGCGCCTCTACCGCGGCCTCGGCGCGGCCGGCGTCGTGCGGCTGGCCGGGCGGTACGGCTGGGAGGGCGGCTCCGCGGGCCCCGACCCGGACCGGGTCTGGATCCGCCGGGTCTTCCCCGCCCCGGCCGCGGTGTCCGCCCCCGGCCCGCACGACCCGCCGGCCGCTCCCGGTACGCCGTGGGGGCCGCGTCCGGGCCGGCCCGCGTTCCTGCTGCCGTTCATGCTCGTGCTGCAGATCGCCTACGTCCCCGTCTACGGCGTGCTCAGCCTGCTGCTCTTCCAGGGGCGGCACCCCCAGCCCGACTACTGGGACCGCTGGGGCGCCCGCTGGGCGGTCGGCCCGTGCGCGTTCTGGGCCGAGTTCTCCGGCAGCGCCGCTGCCTGGGAGCGCCACATCCGCCGCGTCCTCGCCCGCCCCAACTCCGGCCATGCCACCCGGGACGGCCGAAGCCGGATCAACCTCGCCACCTACCGGGGCGCCGGCGCCCAGCGGGCGCTGCGCATCGCGGCGGAGAAGGGCTACGTCCTCGACCCCGCGTACACCCCGGAGCCCGAGGCCTGCGTCCGCCTCCTGTACCGCCCCCAGCAGGGCTGACCGGCCCCGCGCACGCCGGCCCTACCGCCTGAGCCCGAGCGTCAGCCAGCCGAGGCCGCCGCACTCCCGGCAGGTCTCGGTGATGTGCCCCGTCCCGGACCGGTCCGCCCGGACGCCGAGCCGTGCCCGGGTCTGCACCCCGTCCGCGCAGCACGGGCACGGCACCCGGAACCCGCCCCCGCCCAGACCCGTCCGGCGGCCGTCATGACTGTCGTTCATGCCCCTCAGTATCGCCGCCGCCGGTCCGGCCCCTCCCCGGCGGACCGGGACCGCAGCGAAGCCGTGATCCGTGCAACGGGGCCGGGATGCTGACACCGGGAAGGGGGAGGGGCAGAATCGGGCTCGACCCCCCGCGTTACCGCCCAGTAGCCGGGGAGTCGAGCCGCAGAGCCCCCGGTCGCAGTGCCCCGGTCAAGGAGGACCCGTGTTCAGCACGATGCAGGACGTACCGCTCACCGTCGCCCGGATCCTGAACCACGGGGCCACGATTCACGGACGGTCCACGGTCACCACCTGGGACGGCAGCGGGCCGGTCGTCCGGACGTACGCCGAGGTCGGCGCGCGGGCCGCCCAGCTGGCGTGCGCGCTGCGCGACGAGCTCGGCGTGACCGGGGACGACCGGGTCGCCACGCTGATGTGGAACAACGCCGAGCACCTGGAGGCGTACCTCGCGGTGCCCGCGATGGGGGCGGTGCTGCACACGCTCAACCTGCGGCTCCCGGCGAACCAGCTGTCGTTCATCGTCAACCACGCCGCCGACCGCGTGATCATCGTCAACGGCACCGTGCTCCCGCTGCTCGCCGCCGTCCTCCCGGACCTCGCCCCCACGCTCAAGCACATCGTGGTCAGCGGCCCCGGCGACCGGTCGGTGCTGGCCGGCTTCGCGGGCGCCGTGCACGACTACGAGGAGCTGCTCGCCGGCCGGCCGGCCGAGTACCCCTGGCAGACCGACATCGACGAGCGCCAGGCCGCCGTGCTCTGCTACACCTCCGGCACCACCGGCGACCCGAAGGGCGTGCTCTACAGCCACCGCTCGGTCTACCTGCACTGCCTCCAGGTCAACACCGGCGACAACTTCGCCTTCACCCCGCGCGACACCGCGCTGCCGGTCGTCCCGATGTTCCACGTGAACGCCTGGGGCATCCCGCACGCCGCCTTCATGTCCGGCGCCGACCTGCTGATGCCGGACCGCTTCCTGCAGCCGAAGCCGATGGCCGAGATGATCGCCCGGGTGCGGCCCACCGTCAGCGCCGCCGTGCCGACCATCTGGAGCGGTCTGCTGGACGAGCTGGACGCGGGCGACTACGACACCTCCAGCCTGCGCATGGTGGTCATCGGCGGTTCGGCCTGCCCGCCGTCGCTGATGCAGGGCTTCGAGGAGCGCCACGGCATCCGGGTCGTGCACGCCTGGGGGATGACCGAGACCTCGCCGCTCGGCTCCTTCGCCCAGCCGCCCGGCGGCCTCACCCCGGAGGAGGAGTGGCCGTACCGGGTGACCCAGGGCATCTTCCCGGCCTCCGTCGAGGCCCGGCTGATCGGCCCGAACGGCGAGCGGATGCCGCACGACGGGGCCGCGGCGGGCGAGCTGGAGGTCCGCGGGCCGTGGATCGCCGGGGCGTACTACGGCGGCGCCGGGCAGGACCCGCAGCGCCCGGAGGACAAGTTCTCCGAGGACGGCTGGCTGCGCACGGGCGACGTCGGCACCATCACCGCGGACGGCTACCTGACCCTCACCGACCGCGCCAAGGACGTGATCAAGTCCGGCGGCGAGTGGATCTCCTCGGTGGACCTGGAGAACCAGCTGATGGCCCATCCCGAGGTCGCCGAGGCCGCCGTGGTGGCCGTGCCGGACGAGAAGTGGGGCGAGCGCCCGCTGGCCACCGTCGTGCTGCGCCCGGGGGCCACGGCCGGGCTGCCGGAGCTGCGGGCCTTCCTCGCCGGGCGGATCGCGTCCTGGCAGCTGCCGGAGCGCTGGGCCGTCGTCGAGTCGGTGCCGAAGACCTCGGTCGGCAAGTTCGACAAGAAGGTGATCCGCGCCAGCTACGCCGCGGACGAGCTCGACGTCACGGTGCTCGGCAAGGAGTAGGCGCACCGGACACGGCCGAGGGGCGGGGGGCCCCCGCCCCGGGGGGCCGCCCCCGGGCGCCGGCGGAGAGAAAAAGAGGTATGAACAAAACAAAAA
>NZ_JBEYVJ010000247.1:0-10980 GCF_040643935.1 Kitasatospora sp. NPDC047058
CCGCCCCCCCCCCCGCGCCGCGCCACCCCCGGCGGCGCGTACCCCAACGACGACCGCCCAGCGGCCTCCGCCCGGAGGCCTGCAACCAGCGCACCAGCGTCGAACGCTGCATCAGCCGCTCGGAGTTGGCGCGGCCCGGCCGCCCGGTGGGGGACGACCCGCCACCGCCCTCCGGGCGGGTCTTCACATCGCGGCTAACCCGCCGGGGCGGCGGCCGGCGCCGCCGTCGGCGAGGGCGTGGCCGGGCGGCGGGGGCGACAGAACGCCAGGTAGGAGGCGGTGGCGAGCAGCGCGCAGGCCAGGACGACGACGGCCAGCAGCACCGCCGACGGCTTGCCGCCCAGGCTGCTGAGCGGGGCGACGACGGCGCCGCAGAGGAAGTTGCCGGTGCCGATCAGCGCGGAGGCCGAGCCGGCGGCCTGCGGGGCGACCAGGCTGAGCGCGTGCGCGGCGGTGTTCGGCAGCACCACGCCGAGGCTGCCCATCAGGACGAACAGCGCCGGGCAGACCCCGAGCAGGCCGAGGTCCCAGACGGCGGTCACCAGGACGAGGGCCACTCCGGCGGCGACCGCCGTGCCGAGTCCGGCGAGCATCAGCGCGACCGGCGTGAAACGGCGGGCGAGCACGCGCCCGTTGAGCTGGGTGACCGCGACGATGGCCAGGGAGTTGACGCCGAACAGCAGGCTGTAGGCCTGCGGCGACACGTGGTAGACGTGCTGGAGCACCACCGAGGAGCCGCTGATGTAGCCGAACAGCGCGCCGAACGCGAAGGTGCTGGTCAGCACGAGGCCGAGGAACGGCAGGTCGCGCAGCAGGCCGCCCATGGTGCGCAGGGTGCCGGCGAACCCGCCGCGGTGGCGGTCCGCGGCCGGCAGGGTCTCGCGCAGGGCGGCGAAGGCGATCAGGGCGAGCAGCAGGCCGAGGGCGGTGAGGGCGCCGAAGGTGCCGCGCCAGGAGGTGACGCGCAGCAGTTGGGCGCCGACCAGCGGGGCCAGGATCGGGGCGAGGCCGGATATCAGGCTGATCGAGGCGAGGAAGCGGAGCATCGCGACGCCGGCGAACCGGTCGCGGGCGACGGCGCGGCCGATCACGATGCCTGCTGCGCCCGCGGCGCCCTGGACGAAACGGGCCGCGATCAGCACGGGCAGGGTGGGGGCGAGGACGCAGACGACGCTGGCCAGGGTGTAGACGGCGAGGCCGGCCAGCAGCGGCGGCCGGCGGCCGAACCGGTCGCTGAGCGGTCCGAAGACCAGCTGACCGGCGGCGACGCCGAACATCGAAAAGGTCAGGGTGAGCTGGACGGCGGCCGGTTCGGCGCCGAGGTCGTCGGCGATCGCGGGCAGGCCGGGCAGGTAGAGGTCGGTGGTGAGCGGGCCGAGGGCGACCAGGCCGCCGAGGACGGCGGTGGTGACGCGGCCGGGCCCGGCGGTGCCGGTCGGGCCGGAACCGGTGGGGGTGGCGGGGGCGGTCGACGTCTCACCGGCGGGGCCGGCGGTCGGACCAGGCATGGGGCTCCTCACGGGACGGGGCGGGCGCTGGGTTTCCTCGCTCCGTCCTACCCCAGCGGCCCGGGCCCGCGACACCCGGGGGCGGCCACGCGGACCACCGCCGGCGGTCACCGAGCCCGCGCCCTGCGCCCGGCCCGCGCCCGGGTCTGCCTCGGCTCCCCCGGCGCCCGGCCCGCCTCAGTGCTTGGTGTGCTGACCGGCGCGCAGGGCGGCCTGGACGGCGGCGCCGTCCTGCCAGGCGTACAGCTGGTTGCCGGTCAGGGTGACGTTGTAGTGCCCGCAGGTGCCCGTGACCTTGGCGGCGACGCCCTCCGGGAACCAGCCCGCCTTCAGCGTGGCCGGCATCGGGTGGGTGCCCTTGCCGGGGGTGACCGTGGTGCAGCCGGCGGGCAGCCGGCCGTCCGGCAGGGTGGCGGTCAACAGGCGGTCGTCGCCGGTGGTGGACATCAGGTACCGGACGGAGGAGGCGTTGTCCGGCAGCCAGGCCGGCATCGTGCGGCGGTCGGCCTTGGCGTCGGTGCCGGTGGCGTAGCTGGCCTGCTCCTGGTGGCGCCCGTCGTACCAGTCGGAGACCCGTGGGCCGACCGCGACGGCCGCGACGGCGACGGCCATGCCCGTGCCCGCGACTCCGAGTGCGACCTTGCTCGCGATGCCGCTCATACCCCGCCCTGCCCTTTCCTGTCCGGTGCCACCACTGGCGGTGGCCCGTGTCCGCGCTGCTGCCCCGGTTGCGTCCGGCCCGCGGCGCCGGGGCCGCTTCCGTCCGGTTTTCCGGGGTGAGTCCATCCTGACCCGGAGTGGGCTGCCGGGGCGTCACCTGGAGGTCGCGACCGTTCCTCCGACCGCAGGGGTACGGTCTCCACCTTCAGGGGTACGGCCGGTGCCCCGGAGCCGGGGTCGCCGGCCGTACCCCCGTGCGGCGCGGCCGGTCAGACGGCCGTCGGGACGGCCGGGGCAGCGGGGGCGGGCTCGGCCACCGGGAACGGGCGGCCGTCCAGGGTCCAGTGCGGGTCGATGGGCCGGCCGAGGGCTGCGTACACCTGGGCGGCGACGTCCGGGTGGCGGATCTCCCCGACGGGCGGGGCGGCGGGGATGCCGGGGCCGGAGCAGGCCACCCAGGCGGTGCGCTCCTCGACGGTGCGGCCGCCGTGGCCACCGGCGTCGACGTGGCCGTGGTCGGTGACGACGATGACCGTCCACGCCTCCTCGGCGTAGCCGGCCCGGCCGCGCACCGCGTCGAGCAGCCGGCCGAGGCGCTCGTCGGCGGTGCGCATGGACGCCCGGTACTCCTCGCCGCAGCCGAGGAAGTGGGCGGTCTCGTCGACGGCGCCGAGGTAGACGAAGGAGGCCTCGGGGTCGGCGGTGGAGAGGACGTGCACGGCCTCCCGGGTGACCTCCTCGTCGACGGTCTCCCAGGCCTCGGGGGTGTCCTCGGCGGCGGCGATGTAGGAGAGCCGGCCGGGTGCGCGGAACAGCGGGCCACCGGACTCGTTGATCATCAGCGGGTCCCAGCCGGCGGCGACGAAGGTGCGGCGGCGGTCCCCGCGGGCGAGGCGGGTGGCGAAGTCGGGGAAGACGTCGAGCCGGTTGCCGCCCAGGTGGTTGCCCCAGACGCCGTGCTTGGCGGGCTCGACGCCGGTCACGATGGTGGCCCAGCAGGGTCCGGACATGGTGGGGGTGGAGTCCGCCACCGTGACGGGTGCCAGGAACCCCGCCTCGGCCACCTCCGCGAGTCGCGGCATCGGGACCTGGTCCAGCAGGTCGTACCGGACGCCGTCGATCCCGACGACGAGGACCCGGGGTCGGGGCAGCGGAGGTGTGAGCATGGAGTTCCCTTTCACGATGCGCAGCCGGCCGCACGCCCGCAGGCGCCGCCGACCGCGACATGCTGCCCGGTCCGCGGGACCGGCCGGTGTCGCCCGGCGGAACGGCGGGTGTCCGGGCGGCGGCGGGCGGCAGCGAGGCAACCCGCGGGCCGGGCGGGAGGCGGACGGGCGGCGGACGGGTGACGACTGACAGATGACAACTTTCAACTTCTGTTCGCTGAAATCTGTCATCTGTTATCTGTCAGCTGCTATCTGTCAGCCGCCAGCTGCCACCCGCCTGTCAGACGCGCCCGGAGCGCACGAACCGCCGGTCGGCGGACCGCACCTCGGCGGCCGGCCCGGCGGCACGCAGGACCACGTCCAGGACGCGCGCCGGATCGGCGGCGTAGGAGTGCGCGAACCACGGCAGGTTCGCCTCGACGACGGCCCAGCCTTCGGCGGGGTCGTAGGGGTCGAGCAGCGAGCCGACGTCGAGGGCGACGGCGCTGGGGAGCGTCGCGCCGACCTCGGCCAGCAGGCGACGGGCGAAGTCGGCGGCCCCGGCAGTGAACGGACCGGGGTCGAGGCGACCGAAGCGGGCGTACCGGCTGCCGGTGACCACCTCCCCGTCGAGCACGAACAGCCGGTACTCGGCGCCGAACGTCACCGGGTCGCTGACCAGGACGGGGGTGTCCGGCCCGATCCGTTCGCCGTGGCGCGGGAGCCGGGTGCCGTCCGGGTAGACGGCCGGCGGGAGCGACTTGTCGGACGGAGGCTTCACGAAGGCCGGGCGGGTGAGCGTCCAGGCCTCGGCGAGCGTGGTGAGCTCGATCCGCCGGCCGGTGAACTCCTCGGGCAGCCGGGCGAGCCAGTCGTCCTCGGGTTCGAGCAGGGCGAGGCCGAGCGGCCCGGCGATCCGGGCGGCGGCGAGCGGGCCGCCGTACCAGTGGACGGGGCGCCCGGCCAGCCCGTCGACGGTGGCGGGTCCGGTGGGGACGGCGGTCTCCAGCCCGCGCGCGGCGGCGGCCTCGGCGAGCAGGACCGTGGTGCTGGTCCGCTGCGCCGAGGTGAGCAGCACCGGGCCGTCGCCCGGCGGGCGGGGCGTCACCGCGCCGGCCGGAACTCGTGGACGACCTCGATGCGGCCGACGATGTGGCGGTTGAACTCGTCCAACTCCTCCGCGGGCACCCAGAGTTCGAGGATGGTCCGGCCGCCGGCCTGCTGTACGGGGTAGCGGGCCAGGAAGGCGGTGTCCACCTCGAACCGGGTGACGTAGCCGACGCCGGAGGCGGGGACGTTCCAGTCGCGGGCGATCCGGATCGCGTAGTCCTCGTTGAGCACCGGGTAGAAGATCGGCTGGTCGGGCAGCCGGGGCGGCCAGGCACGCCAGCCGGCGGCCTCGACCAGCGCCAACTCCTGGGGCCCGGTGGGTCGCCAGAGGGTGGTGGTGGCCGTGGCGCCGGGTTGCCGCTGACTGGTCATGACGAGGGACGGTAGCCGGGCCCGGGTCGGCCCGGCCACCGGGTTTCCGGCAGTCCAGCGGGTCTCCGGCAGTCCGGCGGGTCTCCGGCCTGCCGCGCGGGAGCGGAGCGGCCGTCAGCGGTAGGCCGACTCGCCGGTGATCGCCTCGCCGAGCACGAGGGTGTGGATCTCGCTGGTGCCCTCGTAAGTGAGCACCGACTCCAGGTTGTTGGCGTGCCGCAGCACCGGGTACTCGGTGGTGATGCCGTTGGCGCCGAGCACCGTGCGGGCGCTGCGGGCGATCTCCAGGGCGGCGCGCACGTTGTTGAGCTTGCCGAAGCTGATGTGGGCCGGGCGGGCTGCGCCCTCGTCCTTGAGCCGGCCGATCCGCAACGCGACCAGGTAGGCCTTCTCCACTTCGAGCATCATCTCGACCAGCTTCTGCTGGGTGAGCTGGAAGCCGGCGATCGGGCGGTCGAACTGGACGCGGCTCTTCGCGTAGTCGAGGGCCGCGGTGTAGCAGTCGCGGGCGGCGCCGACAGTGCCCCAGAGGATGCCGTAGCGGGCCTCGTTGAGCGAGGAGAGCGGTCCGCGCAGGCCGGTGACGTCCGGCAGGACGGCGTCGGCGGGCAGCACGACCTCGTCGAAGGACAACTCGCTGGTGACGGAGGCGCGCAGCGACAGCTTGCCGTGCACGTCGGTGGCGGTGAAGCCGGGGGTGCCGGGCTCGACCAGGAAGCCGCGGACGCCGTCCTCGGTCTGCGCCCAGACGACCGCGACGTCGGCGATGCTGCCGTTGGTGATCCACATCTTGGAGCCGGAGAGCACCCAGTCGGCGTTCTCGCCGGCGCCCTTGCGGCGGGCGCGGGTGCGCATGTTGGCCGGGTCGGAGCCGAAGTCGGGCTCGGTGAGGGCGAAGCAGCCGATCAGCCGGCCGGCGGCCATCCCGGGGAGCCAGCGCTGCTTCTGCTCCTCGGAGCCGAAGGCGTGGATCGCGCGCATGGCCAGCGAGCCCTGGACGGAGACGAAGCTGCGCAGCCCGGAGTCGGCGGCCTCCAGTTCCATGCAGGCGACGCCGTAGGCGACGGCGGTGGAGCCGGTGCAGCCGTAGCCGTCCAGGTGCATGCCGAGCACGCCGAGGGCGCCCAGTTCGGGGCCGATTTCGCGGGCGGGGAAGACGCCGCGCTCGAACCAGTCGGCGAGGTGCGGGCGGATCCGTTCCTCGGTGAACGTCCGGACGGTGTCGCGGATCAGTCGTTCCTCGTCGGTGAGCAGGTCGCCGACGGCGAGCAGGTCGGCCGGGTCGATCCGGGTCGGCTTCGCCATTGAAGCTCCTTGTCGTCCTTGTAGTCTTCGATCTTCGGCGGGCACCGGCGAGTATTCCGCACCGGGCCGGGCTGCGGGTGGGGGCGAGGGAGTGAGCATGTACACAGTGGGGCGGTTGACGGCGGACGAACTGGCGGACGCGGCCGGGCAGCTGGCGGACCTGCTGGTGGACACCGTGGACGGCGGTTCCTCGCTCGGCTTCCTCGCACCGCTGGACCACGCCGACGCGGCGGCCTGGTGGCAGGCCCTGGTCCCGGACGTCGCGGCCGGACGGCTGCTGCTCTGGGCGGCCCGCCCGGACGGCCCGGGCGACGGGGACGCGAACGGCCCGGACAGCCCGGACGGCCCCGACGGAACGGATGGAACGGCCTGGACGAACGGCACCGCACCGGCCGTCGGCCGGATCGCCGGGACGGTGCAGCTGCGCCCCGCCACGCCCGCCAACGGCCGGCACCGCGGCGAGGTGGCCAAGCTGATGGTGCACCGGACGGACCGGGGGCAGCGGCTGGCCGGATCGCTGCTGGCCGCCCTGGAGGCGGAGGCGGCCGGTCGCGGCATCCGGCTGCTGGTGCTGGACACCGAGACCGGAAGCCCGGCCGAGCGGATGTACGAGGCCGCGGGCTGGACGAGGGTCGGCACCGTGCCCGACTACGCGACCGACCCGGCGGGCGTCCCGCACCCGACCACCCTCTTCTTCAAGGCACTCGGCTCCCCGGGATCCGGCGCGTCGGTAGGATGACCGCTTCGGCAGTCCGCGGCAGCCGGACCGAGGGGGGACCATGGCGCGTTGGGCACTGGTCGTCGAGGAGACCGAGGGCCTCGGCAACGACCGGATCTGGGGCAGCAAGGTGCTCGCCGAGATCGAGGGCACCCGCGAGGAGGCCCTCGCCGAGCTGAAGCGGCTCGTCCCGGCGTACACCCCGCCGCACCCGTTCAACAGCCGGCAGCGCACGCTGCTCCGGGACGGCGACACCTACCTGCTGATCTCCAAGGGCAGCATGCGCGACTACCACTGCGTGTTCAAGGTGTGGGAGCTGCTCTGGGACAGCAAGCGTCCCGAGATCCAGCAGGAGCGCCTGGCCGCCGACGGCAGCACCGGCTGAACCGCGCCGGCCCGGCCCGCACCGGGCGGTCCCCCACCGACCGTCCCCCGGCCAATCCCCCACCGGCCCAGCGGTACCGAGCCCGCGCCGGCGGGATCCGGCGCCTTCGCGGACGGCTTCAGGCGACCCCGCAGAGCCGGAGCACGGCCGTGGTCGCCGCGCCCGCCACCACCACGAGCGGAAACGGTGCCCGGCGCAGCGCGAGCAGCCCGGCGACCAGGACACCCGAGGGGCGCGCCCAGCCGGCGAACCCGTGTCCCTGGGTGAGGGCACCGGTGGCGACCAGGGCGACCAGCAGCACGGCGGCAGCCACCGCGAGCAAGTGGCGCACCCGGTCGGAGAGGGTGAGGCGGTGCCCCAGGGCCGGGCCGGCGATCCGGAAGGCGTAGGTGCCGGCGGCGAGCAGGAGGATGGCGAGCAGCGGCATCAGTGGACCTCTTCGGTGATCGGTGCGGACGGTCCGGAGCCCCGGGACGTTCGGCCGACGGGCTTCCCGTTCCCCGGATGCGGCTCGGGGTCCGGCACCGACTCGGGGTCCGGCGCGGGCTCGGCGTCCGGCACCGGGTCGGGCCCGGCGGCCGCGCCGCGGCCGGCGAACACCAGGCCGAGGAGCGCGAGCAGCACTGGCAGCCCGCCGGGCAGGTACGGCGTGGCGGCGACCGCGACGACGGCGCCGGCCAGGGCGGCGGCGCGGGTACGGCGGTCGGTGAGCGAGGGCAGGACCAGGGCGAGCAGGACGGCGGGGAAGGCGGCGTCGAGGCCGAGCGCGCCGGTTTCGCCGATCAGGCCGCCGGCGAACGCGCCGAGGACGACGGAGGCGTTCCAGACCGCGAACAGGGCGACTCCGCAGAGCCAGTACGCGGCCCGGCGGCGGCGCCGGTCGGGCTGGAGCAGGGCGAAGGCGGCGGTCTCGTCGGTCAGCAGCTGCGCGCCCAGCAGGCGCCGCCACCAAGGGCCTTCGAGCACGTCGGCGACGGTGAAGCCGAACGGCAGCAGGCGGGCGTTGAGGACCAGCCCGGTGGCGACGGCGGCGACCGCGCCCCCGCCGGAGAGCACCAGGCCGACGGCCGCGAACTGCGAGCCGCCGGCGAAGACGAGGAGGGACATGGTGATCGGCACCCAGACCGGCAGGCCGCCCGAGACGCCGATGGCACCGAAGGAGGCGCCCACCAGTGCGTCGGCGAGGCAGACCAGGGCGATGTCCCGGAGCGTGACACGGTCGACTGTTCGGAGGAGCGAACGCATGTCCAGTAGAGTGAACCCGAGAGCTTTCGTTCGTCAAGTCGAACGGATGGACCTGTGGAGCGAACGCGGATGACTGTCAACGACGACGGGGCGGACCCGCAGTCCGGCACCCCCGACACCCCCGGCACCCGAACCCCCGGCACCCCGAGTCTCGGCGCCTCCGGACCGGGCTCCCCCGGCTCCGGCTCGGAGCTGATCGGCCTGATCTCCGCCTCGATCCGGCGCGAGCGCGAACGGGCCGGCCTGTCGATGGCCGAGCTGGCCCGGCGGGCCGGGATCGCCAAGTCCACGCTCTCCCAGCTGGAGGCGGGCGCCGGCAACCCCAGCGTGGAGACGCTCTGGGCGCTCGGCGTCGCGCTCGACGTGCCGTTCAGCCGGCTCATCGACCCGCCGCGGCCGGTGGTGCGGGTGATCCGGGCGGGCGAGGGGCCGGTCACCCACTCCGAGCGGGCCGACTACGCCGCCACCCTGCTGGCCTCCTGCCCGCCGAACGCCCGGCGCGACATCTACCGGATCGAGGCACAGCCGGGTGAGACCCGCGCCTCCGATCCGCACATGCCGGGCACGGTCGAGCACGTCCTGCTCGGCGCCGGGCGGGCCCTGGCCGGACCCACCGGGGCGCCGGTGGAGCTGGGCCCGGGCGACTACGTCAGCTATCCGGGCGACGCCCCGCACGTCTTCCGCGCCCTGGAGCCGGGCACGCTGGCGGTGATCGTGATGGAGCACGTCTGATCCGTCACACCACGCCGCCGCGGACTCACGGGTTGACGGTGGATCAGATCTTCAACAGTCGGTCCAGGAAGGGGTTTCCGAACACCCGGTACGGGTCGTGGCGGTCCAGCACGGCGACCGCCTCGTCCCAGCCGGGACCGCCGCCGTCGCGGTGGCTGGCGGGGATGGCGTGGTCGAGCACGTCCGGATCGGCCCAGGCGGCCTCGTCGGTGTAGGCCCAGCCCTTGGACCACTCGACCCGCAGCCCGGCCCGGGTGCCGTCGAAGGTGCGCAGCAGGAACTGTTCGAGCTCGCGGGCGAAGCGGTGCAGCCCGGGCGTGCCGGGGAGGGCGAGGACGTCGAGCCAGACGGCGGTGTCCCATTCGGGGCGGTCGGGGCGCGGGCGCAGCGCGGAGAGCAGGGGCGGCCGGGCGCCGGGGACGCCGCACCAGGCGGGGTCGTCCAGGCCGGTGACCCGGATCTCCACCGCGCCGTTCACCGGGAACTCGCCGCGCGCCCGGTAGTCGGCGAGCAATTTCCGGTAGTGGTCGGCGAATTCGGCGACCACCCACTGGAGGTCGGCGCGCCGCGCCAGGACGGCGTAGCCGTTGGCGGTGACCCGCAGGGTGGTGGGCCGGACGTACTGCAGCAGGGTGCGGGAGGGGCCCCACAGGTCGGAGCGCAGGCCGCCGGCCAGCAGGTGGGTGAGCACGTCGCCGGTGAGCAGGTCGCGGAGCAGGCCGCCGGAGAGCAGGACGTCGGTGAGGTCCCCGGTGAGTCCGATCTTGGCGATCAGGTACTGGAGTTGGCCGAAGAGCGGGGCCGAAGCCCAGGCGCCGGCGACGAGTTGGCCGGCCAGTCGGGCGACCGGTTCCGGGACGCTGTCCGAGAACGGGTAGTTGTACGGCTCGTCGACGGCACGGGAGACCAGCGGCCGGTTCGGGGCGACGCTCCAGGTCTTCAGCCAGGGGTACTCGGTATAGGCGAACCAGATCGCCTCGGCACGGCCGTCGCGGTCGACGAAGTCGGCGAAGGTGCGGGGGCGGCCGAGCAGGCCGGTACCGCCCGGGCGGGCGAAGAGTTCGCCCGCCGGGATGTCCAGCCGGCTGACGCAGCGCAGGGGCCGGTCGGCGCCGGCCCGGAGCACCACCTCGGTGACGAAGGCCCGGCCGAGGTGGACGAGGAAGGCGGCGCTGTCGGCCTCGGCGCGGTCGAAGGTGCGCAGCACGTAGCGGCCGGTGGCCGGGTCGTGGACGACCGCGGTCAGCCGGGTGACCTGGTTGCTGAGCGAGCCGTAGCCGTGCCCGTCCGGGCGGGCCTCACCGGCGGCCGGGACGGCGGTGCCGTGGCCGCCGATGGCGAGCACCCCGCCGACGGTCAGTTCGCCGGGCGCGGGGCAGTTGGCGACGCCGAGGCCGCGCCCGGCGAGGTGGGCGAGCAGGGCCTCCATGGTCGCGCCGGTCTGGACCCGGACGGTGGCCGGCGAGTCGGCGGTGATCGCGGTGAGGTGGCGGGTGGTGTCCAGCAGCAGGACGCGGGCGGCCTCGGGGGTGCCGTCGGCGACGGTGAGCGGGGCCCAGGTGTGCCGGTGCCCCTGGGCGCGCAGCCGCCAGCCGTTGGCGCGGGCCCAGTCGGCGAGCAGCGGCACCTCCTCGGGGGTGCGCGGGGCGCAGGTCCAGAGCTGGTCGGTGCGGACCTCGCCGGACCAGTTCTGGTAGACGCGCTGGTACAGCTCGGCGCCGGCGGGCAGGGCGGGCGGCACCGGGGTGGCGGCCCGGGCGTGGTCCGGCCCGACGGTGCCGCGCAGCAGCCAGCCGCCCC
>NZ_JBEYVJ010000248.1:0-10842 GCF_040643935.1 Kitasatospora sp. NPDC047058
GCCCGGCACCCCGGCCGATCCCACCGCCGGCGGGCACGGCCCGTGGAGTGCCCTCGCCCGTGGGAAGGGTGCCGTCGCGGGCGGTGCGGCGACGGTCCTCGCCGTCGCGACCCTCGCGCTGGTCTGGCCGCAGCCGCCGCAGCCCGCGCCGGGCACGCCCGAACCGACCACCCCGGCCGCCGCGCCCGACCTCGCCACGGTGCTGGCGATGCCGGCGCCGCCCGCCCCCGAGCCGACGGTGACCGGGACGCCGACGCCCCAGGTGACCGCCGCGCCGGTGCCGACGCCGACCGAAGCGCCCGCCACCGCCACCCCGACGCCGTCCCTGACCCCGTCCCCGACCGCCGTGCGCACCACGCCGCCGCCCAGCCCGGAACGCCAGCTGGTGGACCTGGTCAACGCCGAACGCGCCAAGGCCGGTTGCGCCCCGCTGCGGATCGACCCGAAGCTGCACACCGCGGCCCAGAAGCACGCGGACGACATGGTGACCCGCAACTTCTTCGACCACGTCAATCCGGACGGCGTCAGCGCCGATGCCCGGCTGACCGCGGCCGGCTACCGCTGGTCGCAGTGGGGCGAGAACCTCGACCGGGGGCCGAGCGCCCCGGCCACCGTGTTCTCCCGCTGGATGGACGGCGGGATCCACCAGTCCAACATGCTGGACTGCAACTTCAAGGACGTGGGGATCGGCGTCGCCACCGGCCCGGCCGGGCTCTACTGGACCCAGGACCTCGGCGCCCCGCTCGGCTGACGGGCCCGTCCGGCCGACGGGCCTCCCGCGCTGCGGCGGGCGGAGGCCAGGCGGCTCCGGGCCAGGCGGCCCGAGATCAGGCGGGGAGCCCGATCAGGCCGTCCGCGAGGCCCGTCCCATGGCTCGTCGCGTCGCCGACCACGCCGCCGGCGTCGCCGACCTGGCCCGTGACGGCGCCCGGCGCGGAGGTGAGCGCCTCGCCCTGCTGGAGCGGCCCGGACAGGTCACCCTGACCGCCGACCGCACTCGCGTGCGCGCTGGGAGCGGTCAGGGAGGCCACGACACCCACGGCGAGCGAGGCGACGGCGAGCATGCTGCGCTTCTTCATGCCCCCTCCAACGACGATCCGCCACCCGGGTTACGGGCGCCGGATCGCGAGGAGGATCGGAACTGCTCGCAGCGACCACGGGCGGCGGGTCCTGGTTCCGGCCCGGTGACCCGACCGCGGTCGCCGGCCGTCCTGGGCTCCCGTTCCCGCCGGTTGAGGTTCCGTCCGACGGTCAGGCTTCCCGCTGCGGCCGGGGAGCCGTCCGGGCCGCCGACCGTTCGGCCGGTCCGGGTCACGACGGCCGGCTGCCGCACGCGCAGCCGGCGGCGGCCTTCGCCTCGGCCGGGGTCCGGGCGGGGTCGAGGGCCTGCTCGTCGGGGGTGCAGCAGGCGGTGGTGCCGCAGCAGGCGTCCGGCGTGCCGTCGGCCTTGGCGAGGGTGTCCGCATCGGCCTTGACGACGTAGACCTCCCAGGGCTCCTTGCCCGGGCCGTGGACCCACACCTTGTCCTGGAGCGCGTAGCAGCAGGAGGTGTTGTTCTCCTCGGAGGTGGCCAGGCCGGCGTCCTTGAGCCGGCTGGTGGCGGCGGTGACCTGCTCGGTGCTCCCGACCTCGACGCCGAGGTGGTCCAGGCGGGTGTCCGCGCCGGGCTCGCCCTCGATGAGGACGAGCTTGAGCGGGGGCTCGGTGATGGCGAAGTTGGCGTAGCCGGGGCGGCGCTTGGCGGGCTCGCTGCCGAAGAGCCTGGAGTAGAAGGCGATGGAGGCTTCGAGGTCGGCGACGCGCAGGGCGAGCTGAACACGGGACATGGCGGTCTCCCTCTGCCGAGGCTTGTTTCGACATCTGTCGATACAGCGAGCTTGCCTCTCTGATTAGATGGCTGTCAACATAGACGCATGTCGAATTTAGAGCTGGTCGTCCTCGGGCAGGACGACGCCGCGGTGTGCTGCACACCGCTGGCCCGCGAACCGCTGGGCGAAGAGGCCGCCGCCGACCTGGCGAAGATGTTCAAGGCGCTGTCGGACCCGGTACGGCTGCGGCTGCTGTCGCTGATCGCCTCGCACGAGGGCGGTGAGGCCTGCGTCTGCGACCTGACCGGCCCGTTCGACGTGTCCCAGCCGACCATCTCCCACCACCTCAAGGTCCTGCGCGAGGCCGGCCTGGTCGGCTCCGAGCGCCGGGGGACCTGGGTCTACTACTGGGTCCGGCCCGCCGCGCTGGCCAAGCTGTCCGCCCTGCTCCAGGCCCCCACCGGGGAGTCCGGATGACCGGGACGGCTCCTCCCCCAGCCTCCGGCCGGGGGAACCCCCACGGGCGCCGGGCGGCGGTCGAGTTCACCGGGACCGGCGCGCTCGTCGCCGTCGTGGTCGGCTCCGGCATCCAGGCCACCAAGCTCTCCAGTGACGTCGGTGTCCAGCTGCTGGCCAACTCGCTCGCGACCGTGTTCGGCCTCGGCGTGCTGATCGCGCTGCTCGGCCCGGTCTCCGGCGCGCACTTCAACCCGGCCGTCACCCTGGCCGCCTGGTGGACCGGCCGCCGTGGCGGCGAGGGCCTGACGGCGCGCGAGGTCGCCGCCTACCTGCCCGCGCAGATCCTCGGTGCGGTCGGCGGCGCCGTGCTGGCGGACGCGATGTTCGCCGAGCCGCTGGTGCGCTGGTCCGCCCACGACCGCTCGTCCCCACACCTGTGGCTGGGCGAGGTCGTGGCGACCGCCGGTCTGGTCCTGCTGGTCTTCGGCCTGGCCCGCACCGGCCGTGCGCACGTCGCACCGGTCGCGGTCGCCTCCTACATCGGCGCCGCCTACTGGTTCACGTCCAGCACGTCCTTCGCCAACCCGGCCGTGACCGTCGGCCGGGCGTTCACCGACACCTTCGCCGGTATCGCGCCCGCCTCCGTGCTGCCGTTCGTCGCCGCCCAGCTCGTCGGCCTGGCCGTCGGCGTCGCCCTGGTCGCCGTCCTGTTCGGCCGGCCCGCCCCCGCCGACGGGGGCGTCGTGACCCCGCACGGCGAGCACCACCCCGCCGTCGTGTCCGGCCGCTGAACCCCGCCCGCTCCTGAAGGAAGAACCCGTGAGCTCTCCCGCCGTCCCGTCCGTGCTGTTCGTCTGTGTCCACAACGCCGGCCGCTCCCAGATGGCCGCCGCCTTCCTCGCCCACCTGGGCCGCGACCGGGTCGAGGTCCGCTCGGCCGGCTCCGCCCCGGCCGACGCGGTGAACCCGGCCGTGGTCGAGGCCATGCGCGAGGTCGGCATCGACATCTCCGCCGAGGTGCCCAAGGTGCTCACCGTGGAGGCCGTCCAGGCGTCCGACGTGGTGATCACCATGGGCTGCGGCGACGCCTGTCCGTACTTCCCCGGCAAGCGGTACCTGGACTGGGAGCTGGACGACCCGGCCGGCCAGGGCGTGGACGCCGTCCGCCCGATCCGCGACCGGATCGAGCGGCGCATCCGCGGCCTGCTCGCCGAACTGGCCGTCGAGCCCGGCGCGTGACCGTCGCAGCGGTGACCGGGGCCTCCGTCCACGCCCACCCCGACGGGATCCTCCCGAGGGCCGCGCCGGACGGATTCGCCGGCGGGTGGCATAGGAGGGCGGCCGGATGGGGAGGGGGCGGGGAGCAAATCCGGCAAAGCCGCGCTTTCCGATCGCTCTCAGCCAACCGCGACAAGAAGGGCACCCGATGCACGCAGCCGAGCTCACGCCCGCCGTCCTGGCCGGACTGCGCCGCCCCCGGCGCTATCCGGCCGTCTCCGTCCTGCTGCCGACCCACCGCAGCGAGCCCGACAACACCCAGGACCCGGTCCGCCTGCGCAACCTGATCGCGGAGGCCAAGAACCGGCTGCAGGCCGACGAGGCGGTCTCCCGGGCCGACCGGCTGGACGTGGTCGAGCAGCTGGACCGGGCGCTGCGCGAGGTCGACCTGGTGCACGCCGAGGACGGTCTGGTGATCTTCGCGGCGCCGGGCGAGCACCAGGTCTGGTCGCTGCCGCGCACCGTGCCCGCCCGGGTGGTGTTCTCCGACACCTTCCTGACCCGCAATCTGGTCTCCGCCTACGCCGCCGGTGCGCCGTACTGGGTCCTGACCGTCGCCGCCGACCGGGTCGCGCTGTTCGGCGGCGCCGGCCCCCGGCTGACCGAGCACACGACGGGCCGGTTCCCGCTGGACCAGGTCCGGCCGGACTGGGACGTGGAGCGTCAGGAGCGGATCGGCGACGTGCCCAGCACCTTCCGCGACGAGGAGACCCGCCGCTTCCTGCGCGGGGCGGACGCCGCGCTCGGCGCCCTGCTGGAGGCCGACCAGCGCCCGCTCTACGTGCTCGGCGAGGCCGCCGCGCTGGCCCTGCTGGACGAGGTCGGCACCGCGGTCAAGCGCGCCTCCGCCCAGGTGCCGCGCGGCGGGCTCGGCCACGCCCCGGCCGCCGCCGTCGCCGAGGCGGCCCGGGCCGTCGTCGACCAGCAGGAGCAGCGGGCCGTCACCGAGCTGCACCAGCGGCTCGACCAGGCGCAGAGCGTCAAGGCGCTGGCCAGCGGCATGGACGAGGTCTGGCAGAACGTCACCGAGGGCCGGGTCGGCCTGCTCGCGGTCGAGGAGGACTACTGGGAGCCCGTCCGGGTGACGGACAACCACCTCGTCCCCGCTCCCGCCGGGGAGCAGGACGTCCGCGAGGACATGGTGGACGAGATCGTCGAGCGGGCGCTCGACACCGGGGCCAGGGTGCAGTTCGTCCCCGCCGGCGAGCTGGCCGGCCAGGGCCGGATCACCGCCGTCCTGCGCTACTGACCGCACCACGCCGCACCGCACCACGCCGCACCGCACCGCGGGCGGGCGGCGGACACCGCTACCGGGCCCGGCCGGCTGCGACCGGCCGGGCACCCGCGGCGCCCGGCCGACGGGCCGTCAGCGGTAGAACGTCCGCCCGGCGGCACCCGAGGAGACCGACCAGACCTCGCTGATCAGACCGCCGCTGATCCGCAGGGTGTCCGTCCCGCTGCGCGCCACGGTCGCACCGTGCTCGTCGGTGAACTCGGCCAGGTAGGGCCGGGCGACCAGCCCCTCCGGCCGGCCGTCGACCAGCGCGAGATCGACCACCGCCGTCCCCTGGGCGGTGAAGCGGATCCCGTCGCGGTAGCGGTGCCAGCCGGCTATCAGCCCGGCGAGCTCCGCGGGCGCGCGCGCGTCGTCGAAGGCCTCGGTGTTGGCCTGGGCGTAGCGCAGGGTGAACTCCGGGGCCATGATCTCCTCCGCCAGGCCCACATCGCCGTTCCACATCGCCGTCCAGCGGTCGTACGCGTCCACGCCGAACTGCCGCAGCTCGTCGCTCATGAAGTCCCCCTCGATCCCTATCGGATTCCGACGTCTGTGACGGTAGCAAGGGGTACTGACAATCCCGGGGGCGGACGGCCGACCGGGCGTTGCCGGGGCCTGGCCCGTGTCACCGGGAGGCCCTAGGGTGCTGCTCGGACCGGGGAGTCGGCGGAGAGCGTGGGGGCGGCATGCGGTTCCTGTTCGTGCACGGCACCGGGGTGCGGCGTGCGGGGTACGACCCGCTGTTCGAGCTGGTCGCCCGGGAGTTGACGGCCCGGTTCCCGGACGCCGACGTGGTGCCCTGCTACTGGGGCGACGACCACGGCGTGACGCTGGCCGCCGGCGGCGCCTCGGTACCGGGCTTCGCCGGCCTCCCGCCCGGCGCGCCGGCGGCCCCGGTGGAACCGGAGCAGCTGGTGGCCCCGGCCGACGGAGGCTGGACGCTGCTGCTGGCCGACCCGCTCTGCGAGCTCCGGGTGCTGGCCCGGCTCCCGGTCGAGGACGACGGGTTCGCCGCACCCGGGGTCCGGACGCCGGGGGCGGACGTCGCCGACCGGCTGGCCGCCTTGGCACCCGGCCCGGCCGCCGGACCGGCCGGAGCCGGACCCGGACCTGCCGGACCCGGGCCCGTCGACCCCGGACCCGCCGGCCCAGGCTCGCCTGCCGGACCCGCCGAGCTGGACGCCCTGTTGGCCGCCACCGCGCTCGCCCCGCACCTGCCGGCCGTGCTCGCCCGGCTGGCCGCCGCCGAGGAGTTCGCCGAGGCCTGCGACCACGCCCCCGACCCGGCCACGGGCGCCGAGCTGATCGCCACCACCGCCCGCGCGCTCACCGCCGGACTCCTCACCGCGGCCGGACCCGGCGCACTGTGCACCGCCGACGAACGGGACCGCCTGGCCGAGCTGTTCGCCGACCGGCTCGGCGGCCTCGCCCGCGGACCCCTCGGCCGGGCGGCCGCCGTCCTCGGCCGGCTCGGCATGCGGATCGGCGGCCAGCGGCTGCTGGACCGCCACCGCGGCGCGCTGACCGTCGGCGCCACCCCCGCCCTCGGCGACATCCTGCGCTACCAGGCGCGCGGCGGCCCGCTGCGCGCCTACCTGGCCGAGCGGATCGCCGCCGCACCCGGCCCGACCGTGGTGATCGGTCACAGCCTCGGCGGCATCGCCCTGGTGGACTGCCTCGCCCTCGCCGCCGCCCGCCGGGAGACCCCGGCCGGGATCCGGCTGCTGGTCACCGTCGGCTCCCAGGCACCGTTCCTGCACGAGCTCGGCGCGCTCAACGGCCTGGAACCGGGCGACGCCCTGCCGCCCGGCTTCCCCGCGTGGCTCAACATCTACGACCCCGGCGACGTCCTGGGCTACCGCGCCGGCCCGGTCTTCCCCGGCGACCCCCGGGTCACCGACCACGAGGTGACCAGCCGCCAGCCGTTCCCGTACTGCCACAGCGCCTACTTCAAGCTCCCCGCCCTCTACGACCGGATCGCCGCCGCCCTGGCCGCGGACGGCGCCGCCGGAGTGCCCGGAGCGGCCGGGTGACCCCCACGGCCGACGACGAGCGCGACCGCCCGTGGCCGGCGCCCGAGCGGGTCTTCGCCCTCGTCGTCGGCATCGAGTCCTACGGGGTCGGCACCGACTGGGACCTCCGCGGACCGGCCCGCGACGCCGTCCGGTTCGCCGCCTGGCTGACCGGTCCGGCAGGCGTGCCCGCCGCCAACGTCCGGCTCTTCCTCTCCCCGTTGTCCGCCCCCGCCACCCCGGGCGGCACGGACGCCCCCACGGCGGCCGTGCCGGGGGCGGGGACCTGCACCGAGCCGGCGCGGGCCCCTGCCCCGCCGGGGCCCGCCACCTCGCCCGGTCCCGCCCCGCTTCCCGCCCACCGCCCCGCCACCAGCGTCGAGATCGAGGACGCCCTGCTGCGCGAATTGCCCAAGTGCGACGGCGACCTGCTGCTCATCTACTGGGCCGGCCACGGCTACGCGGGCGAGCAGGACCAGCTGCTGCTTCCGTTCGCCGACGCCTCCGCCCCGCCGATCCGCCACCTCGACCTCGACTCGGCGCTCCGCTTCTGGCGTTCGAGCAAGGTCAACCAGCGCTTCCGGCGGGTCATCTCGATCGGGGACGCCTGCCGCCTCGACGTCCGCAACGGTGTCGGCCCCACCTTCGGCCGGGTCGACTACGGCAACGGACGCCCGGTGCGCAGCCGCAGCACCTTCGTCCTCTACGCGGCCCGTCCCGGCCTGCCCGCCCAGAACCTCGACGGTGCCGGCCGCCTCACCGACACCCTGCTGGCCAGGCTGGCCGGCCGCACCCTGGACGAGAGCGTCCGCCGCCTGCCCGACATCGCCCGCGAGGTGCACGCCGACCTCGCCGCGCTCGCCGACCGCGGCCAGGCCTGGCAGCAGATCCAGTGGCGGATCAGCGACTGGGACGGCAACCCGCTCACCGACGACGGCTGGCCGGACGAGCCGCCGGGCGCGCCGCGTCTCGACGACCAGGCGTGGGCGGAACTGGACAGCCTCCTCGGCGGCCCCGGACTGCCTCCGGACGCCTTCCGCGCCTACCGGTGGGCCTTCGAGGCGGCCGGCTGCGTCCCACCCGGACCGGTCCTGCCCGCCGCCGAGCCGATGGCGGTGGTGCGCGACCTCGACCGCCGGCTCGGCAACGCCTCCCGCCGGCTGCCGCTCCCGCTCGCCTTCGTCCGCTACCTGGCAGCCCGCGAGAGTGACCGGGTGCGGGCGGCGCGGCTGGCCGACTGGGTCCGGCGCACCGGACAGCGGCTCGGCGCCGAAGCCGTTCCCACCCCGCCGGCCCCCGAGCGCGACGGCCGGACCGAACTGCACGTCGAGTTCAGCGAGCCCGGCCGACCCGTCACGGTCGGCACCGAGAACGCCCACTGGGTCCGGATGTGGCGCTACCGGCGGGGCTTCGAGATGCTCTGGGAGTCGCGCGAGCCCGTGCCGATGGCACGGGCCCGGAAGGAGCTGTACCTGCACCTGTTCGGCGCGACCGCCGATCCGGACGTGCGCCGGATCGAGTTCCACGTCCCCGAACCGTTGTTGGACGAGCAGTTCGACCGCTGGCCGGTACCGTTGCGGGGCACGCGGGTCGTTCCGCTCGGCGGCGCCTACGAGGTGCTGGTCCGGTGCCCGGACGAACGCGAGTACGAAGCGGGTCGCCGGTGGCGGCGCAAGTGGGCCTGGTACCGCGAGAACGGCGGCAGCCACCCGGACGCCGTCCGCAGCTTCGGCGAGGTGGCCCCGTTCGGCCCCGGCCTCGCCGACCGGCTCGGCGCCGACGGCCATCCGGTCTGCGCCCTCCTCGACCGCCACCCGGTACCGCTGGCCCGGAGGCTGGAGCTGGTGCTCGACGCCGGTCTGCCGATCGCGCTCTGGCAACGGCCCGCCGCCGGGGTGGCACCCCCCGAGGGCTGCGTGGAGCAGGGTGCGGAAGCGTGCGCCGCCGAACGCGACGGGCTCACCGCGCTGCTCGGATCGGCCGGGAGTCCCGGCCACGGCACCGACGAGGGACTCGACCTCGACCGACTGCCCGACCTCGTCCGGAAGCTGCGCATCGGCGCGGCCCCGGGGTGGTGCGCGGGCTGCCCGGCCGGCCGGCGCCTCGGGCTGCTCTGGGACGACCCCGAGCACCGGCCGCGGACCAGATCGCTGTCCTGACGATGCATCACCGTCCGTTGTGGAAGGGAAGGAGACGGCACATGAAGGACTGGTGGATCTACCGGGGTGCGGGCGGCCCGGACGAGCGGCTGGCCCGGCTGGCCGGCAAGCAGCCGCCCTGGCGGGACTTCGACGGCAGACCGGACGGGCAGTACCGGCCGCCCGGGCGCGGCGGTCACGCCTGGGAGCGCACCGTGCGGCGCGGCAGCGGTTACGTGCCCGACGAGACCGAGACCGACACCGTCAACACCGCGCTCTACCTCAGCCGTCCGCTGCTCGTCACCGGCAAGCCCGGCGTCGGCAAGTCCACGCTCGCGTACAGCATCGCCACCGACCTCGGCCTCGGTCCCGTCCTGTACTGGCCGATCACCAGCCGCAGCACCCTGCGCGACGGCCTGTACCGCTACGACGCGATCAGCCGGCTGCACGACGCCAACCTGCAGCAGTTCCAGCCGGGTCCGGAGAGCGGCGGCGGTGATTCCGGTGCCGGCCGGTCGATCGCCCCCTACCTGCGACTCGGCCCGCTCGGCACCGCGCTGCTCCCGCAGGACCGCCCCCGGGTGCTGCTGGTGGACGAGATCGACAAGAGCGACATCGACCTGCCCGGAGACCTGCTCACCGTCTTCGAGGACGGCGGCTTCGAGATCCCCGAACTCGCCCGGATCGCCGCCCGCGAACCCCGGGTGCGGATCGGCACCGACGACACCCCGGAGGCCCGGCCCGCCACCGGAACGGACGAGGAGTCCACGGCCACCGCCACGGTGGCCGTGGACCACGGCCGGGTCCAGTGCCGGGCCTTCCCGATCGTCGTCCTCACCAGCAACAACGAGCGGGACTTCCCGCCGCCCTTCCTCCGCCGCTGCATCCGGCTGCACGTCCAGCCGCCCGGCCCGGCCCGCCTCGAACAGATCATCAGACAGCGGCTCCACCTGCCCGACGACCTCGACGACCGCCGCCGCGAGCTCGTCCACGGCCTGATCCGCGCCTTCGACGAACGACGGGCCGAGGGCGACCTCGCCACCGACCAACTGCTCAACGCCGTCCAACTCCGGCTCAGCGGTGCCTGGTCCGACGACAACGAGCGCGAGATCTTCCTCCACACGGTTCTGCAGCAGCTGACCGGGCCGGCCGCGCCGTGACCGACCGGCTGCTGCGTGCGCTCGCCGCGGCCGACGCCGCCTCGGCGGCGGGCCTGGGCCCGGATGAGCTCGCCGACATCCTGTGGCTGGCCGCCTGTCTCGACGGCACGGGCCACGACCGACCGCGGACCGCGGACGGTCCCGCCCCGCGGCCCGACCCCGGCCCGGTCGGGGCGCCGGCCGATTCCGGCCGGTCCGCCCCGGAGAGCACCGACGCCCGGCCCGAACAGCACTACGCCACCGCCTCGCTCACCACCGCGCCGGTGGGCGGTCCCACCGGCCCCGGCGTCGACGAGACCGGCAACGGCCGCCGCGGCGACCTCGTCCGGGTCGCCCGCGCCGCCGCCCTCGCCGACCCGCTCGCCGTCATGCGCGCCCTGCGCCCGCTCGGCCGCCGCACCCTCGCCGACCACCGCGGCGCGACCGAACTCGACGAGGAGGCCACTGTCAGCGCCGGCGTCGACCAGCGCCTGCTCGTGCCCGTGCTGCGCCCCACCCCCGGCCGCTGGCTGGACCTCGCCCTGGTGGTCGACACCCACCGCTCGATGGCCCTCTGGCACGACCTGGTCGACGAGCTGCGCCGGGTGATCGCCCAGACCGGCGTCTTCCGGGACGTCCGCACCTGGTACCTCACCGGTACCGGCGCCGGCGGACACCGTCGCGGTGCTGCACTTCGCGAACGGCGCCGCCGCCGTCTACCGCCCCCGGCC